>CAVILL010000001.1:0-67170 GCA_963643635.1 Sphaerochaetaceae bacterium
TTGATGTATAACACTCTTCTTTCTTCCTCACTCAGGCTTCCGACTGCCTGGAACAGCATTGTCGGCTTTTCTGCGGAGTCCGTATACAACACATATGCGTCCGGGAAGATCTGTTCTGAGAAAGGTATCGATGAGACGGAAACAGTCTCTCTTTCTGAAATTGTGACAGATTCCGCCAGTACTCCGTCAGAGTCCGGGAGGAGCCGAGTGAGCGCATTCACATCGAAAGGACACGGCTCCAGATTTCGTCGTCCACGGTGACACCGGATGCAAGAGACTCCTCTCGTATCTTCCTCATTCCTTCTCCCGGAGTGTGTACGGGATGCTTTTCATCCCTCGGAGTCGACGCCTTTATATACTCAAGTGTCCTTCCGATTTCCTCGTCGATTCTCTTTCTGTCGGGGAAACGGGAAAGACTTACGGCAATGAATACCTGGCACACTTCCGTCTCGCCTCCCCTCTCTCCGATGAGACGTGTGGTGTCGCCTCCCGCAAGAGATGCGGCAATGAGATCGAGGACAATCGAGAGTCCGGAGCCCTTCCAGTAGCCGATGGGGAATACCTGCATGGTTGAGGCAACCTCGCCGGGATTGCGGGAGACATTACCCTTTGAATCGTATCCGGCATCGACGGGAGTCTCCTTACCTTCCCGGGCAAGAGTCTCGAGCTTACCGTAGGAGAACATGCTCATGGCCACGTCGACTACGACGCTCCCGCCGCAGTGGGGAACTGCGAAGACTATCGGGTTGTTTCCGATTCTGACGTCCTTTCCGCCCCACGCCGTCATGTTCGGCATCGTATTCGTCCACATTATCCCGATGCAGTCGTTATCGGCAGCCATCAGGCCGTAGTTGCCGGCTCTCATCCAGTGATTCGTGTTCCTGAGGGCGACAATGCCGACGGTATTCTCCTTCGCAATCTCCATCGCTCTCTTCGTCGCTCTGTACGCATTGAGGTTGCCCGGCCCCTTTCTCCCGTCCCAGCGTTCGAGAGGACCGAAGGAGGAATCGGGCACGGCCCTCGCATTCACGTCAATCGTTCCGTTCTTTATGTCATTGATGAAGCGCGGGAATCTGTTGAGACCATGGGAATATACTCCGTCGCGGGATGCGTCGGCGAAGAGGGATGCACAGATTCTGCCGTCCTCACCCTCAATACCGTATTCATTGACGACTCTTTCGAGAACCGAGACAAGCGTATCATATGGAACTTTCATAACAACCTCACACCGGAATGTTATGAAAAACGGTAAAGGGACACAATGCCCCGCGATTGAATGCACATGACAGAGAAAGACAAAGTCGTACAAATTCTGAAGTTAATGTCCTTGTTTGTACGAAGACGAAGAAAACCTTCTCCTGAATTTTGACATTTCAGGGCACCGGGAGACCTATAGATATATAGAGGAGGTTTTTTTTCCGAACACAACAAAAGAAAAGGAGCATTTATGAAAGAAAAAGAAAACGTCATCCATGGAGGAGAAGAGGAAAGACGGAGAACGGCAACAAAGGAGATCGGAAACAGCGTCTTCACCCTTCTCTTCAGAAATAAGAAGAGAGCACTCGGACTCTACCGGCTTCTCAATCCCGCAGACACGACGGTGAAGCGCAGTGACATCAGGATAGTTCTCGTGAGGAACGTCATCGGAAAGGGATTCTACAACGAAATCGGCTTTCTCGTCAGGGAGAGGGATCTCTACATCATCGAGGCGCAGACGAGAATCTGTCCCGGAACGGGACTGAGGATGAGCGAAGACTGGCTGAAACTGTGTCTTGAGCATGGTGCGAATTCCGGTGAGCGGCAGTCCGGTTCCCCGACGCTTCCGGAAATGCTCATCCCGCATTTCCATGCAGTCTACACGGGAAAGGGAAATCCACCGCCGTCCTACACGGAGAAGGACGTATTCAGAGGGAAATCGGACTTCACCTACACAATCCCGATTCTCACGAAGGACAACACGAAGGGAATTCTCAGAGAGTACTGTCTTCTTGCCTCCCGTCTCGAATCGGAGAGAGAAGCATGCGACGCGGAGAACGCGGCGGAAGAGACCGTCAGATACTGCCTCAGCGCGGGCATTCTGAAGAATTTCATAACTCAGAACATATTCAGACTCAGGAGGATAATGATGAAAAACATCCGGCAGGAAGAAATCTACGACATAATGGCAGAGGAGAGCAGGAAGAAAACCGAGCTCATCGAAGAAAAGGACAGAACCATAAAACAGCTTGAAAAGGAGATAGAAAGACTGAAAAAGCTCCTTTCCGCCGGCTCTCCCGACAATTCCGGACCTGTTCCGGCATAAGAAGAAGGACACCCCTTCCCTGTCCGGAGGGGTGTCATCAGTCAGACGATGAGTGCGAGAATCTGCTCGTCGGAGAGAGTCCTCAGGACGGGTTCCCCTCGCTCTGTAAGGAAGACGAAGCGCGTCTCTCCACTTCTGTTCTTCTTGTCCTTCTTCACGGCACTGAGGAATCGCTCATAGTCGGTCTTCTTCAACTTCGGTATGTTCTCGAAGGGATAGGACGAGATGAGATTGACACTCCAGAGGTAGAAGTCCTGCGGCGTTATTCCGAGAAGAAGCCCCGCGGTCAGCGCCTTCTTCATGCCCCAGACGACTGCTTCGCCGTGAGAGACGCCGTAATCCGTGACGCTCTCGAGTGCGTGGCCGAAGGTATGGCCGAAATTGAGGAAGCTTCTTATTCCCTTAGTCTCCTCGGGATCCCTCTCTATATAGCTCTTCTTCACTGAAAGCGAAAGCTCCAGAAGGCGCATGACGGTCTCGTCGTCACGGGAGAGAATCTTCTCCTTCTCATCCATTAGAAGGTCGTAGAGATCGTTGCTCTCCGATAGAAGAGCGTGCTTCACAACCTCTCCCATTCCCGACATGAACTCGCTTGAGGGAAGAGAAGAGAGCGTGTAGACGGGGATGATCACCTCGGACGCGGGATAGAACGTTCCCACGAGATTCTTCGTATTCCCGTAGTCGACAGCGGTCTTGCCACCCAGTGTGGCATCGACCATGCATAGAAGGGTCGTCGGGCAGAGAATGAGCCCCGCCCCTCTCATGTAGAGCGACGAAGCAAGCGCAGTCATGTCGCACACCACTCCGCCACCGAGGGCGACGAAGGTGCTGTCGCGTCCGAGGGAAAGCGAGAGTGCATACGATATGATCCTTCCGAGGTTCTGAGGCGTCTTGTTGCACTCCCCGCTTTCGAGAACAAGCGTCTTCTCCGGGAAGGGAGAATACTGCAATGTATTCTCATCCGTGACGATGACGAAGGAGGAGAGTGAGGAAAGGCGCTCCTCAAGCTCCGCTCTTTCAGATGTAATATATACTCCGGTAATCTTTCCCCCCTTCAGGGTGGAATCGAACAGTTTTCTCATACCCGTATTCTAATTAACGGGAGACATTATTCCAATAACTATGGACCAAAGTCTTAATAAAGGGAAAAATCTGAGGTATGGAATTCTATTTCGACAATGCGGCTACAACAGCGATTTCTCCCGGAGCCCTCGAGGAATACGTGAGAGTATCGCGGGAGGTGACGGGAAATCCGTCGTCGAACCACCGCATGGGAACGAAGGCGAAGGCACTTCTCGAGGAGAAGCGCTCGTCCATCGCATCCATGCTGGAAGTTGAAGCGAAGAACATAATATTCACAAGCGGTGCAACCGAGTCCGTCGCGCTCTTCTTCCAGTCCCTTCTCTGGATGGGTAAGGGAACGGTCATAATGTCCCGCATCGAGCACGAGGCGGTGACGGGCTGGAAAACGTTTCTGACAAAGGAAGGCTGGAACGTCGTCCAGATCAGAGCGAAGGGGGGATTCGTTTCTCCGGAGGAACTCGGAAAAGCACTTACTCCCGACACGAAGGCAGTCTTCATAATGAGCGTCAACAACGTCACGGGAGCAATAGAGCCCGTGAAGGAGCTTGTGAGGACGGTAAGGGAATACGAGAAGGAGAACGGAAAGAGGATTCTCTTCTTCTCGGACTCTGTCCAGGCCCTCGGGAAGACGGGGCTCGACCTCAGAGGATGGGACATTGACGGCGCATCCTTCTCGGCGCATAAGATAAACGGTCCGAGGGGAATCGGAATACTCTATGCAAAGAACCCCGACATCATCCGGCCCCTCGCACCCGCAGGCGGACAGGAAAAGGGAAAGAGGGGCGGCACGGAGAACCTTCCCGCAATTGCGGCAATGGAGACGGCTCTCGGAGAATGGATGAATGACAGAGAGGAGAACGAAAGAAAGGCGGGAGAAATCAAGGCCTACATAAAGAACAGCCTCATCGATGCGGGACTGAAGATATTCTCCCCCGAGAATTCCTCCCCCTACATTCTCTCCATCGAGGGACCCCTTCCCTCCGAGGTCTTCACCCGCATGCTCTTCGACCGCGGCTTCTGCGTCTCGTCGGGCTCCGCGTGCTCGAACAACGCAAAGGGAAAGAGCGAGGGTATACTCGAAGCAATGGGAATAGACAACAGACGTGCCTCGAAGGCTGTGAGGATAAGTCTCTCGAAGGAGACGACTCTCACCGAGGCCGAAGCACTCGTAAAGACTGTAAAGGAGATTGTAAATGGCTGAACATCAGTACCTAATAAAGGAAGGGGAGATATCACTCAAGGGCGGCAACAGGATAATGTTCGAGCGTAAGCTCAGACAGAACATCCGTTCTAAGCTCAAGCCCTTCGAATGCCGCATGGACAAGACGAAGGGAAGAGTCTTCCTCTACGTCGACGAAGCGTGTCCGAAGGAGAGAATCGAGAAGGCCCTCAACACCACATTCGGCATCACCGGCTGGGCCCCCTCGTTCTGCACGGAGAACAGGGACATTGAAACAATACTCAATAAGGTCGACGAAATCCTCTCGTCCACACATCCCTTCGGAGAGACGGGCTCCTTCAAGGTAGAAGTCAGACGGGAGGACAAGTCCTATCCCCTCTCGTCGGTGGAGGTTGCATGCCGCACGGCCGACGTAGTCGAGAAGTACTACCCTCACCTCACAGTTGACCTCAAGCACCCGGACTATACAGTCACAGTTGAAATAAGGAACGAGTGCTACATCTACACCCACTCCTCGTCGGGATGCGGAGGACTTCCGGTATCGACGGCGGGAAGAGGAATGCTGCTGCTCTCGGGCGGCATCGACAGCCCCGTTGCGGGCTACCTCATGGCAAAGCGAGGCATAAAGCTCGACTGCTGCTACTTCCACGCCTACCCCTACACCTCCGAGATGGCACTCGAGAAGGTGAAGAAGCTTGCGTCCATCATCGCCCCCTACCTCCAGGGAACGCGACTCTTCGTAGTCCCCTTCACAAAGGGCCAGGAATACATAAGGGACAACGCAATCGAAGAGGAGGCGACTCTCATGTTCAGAGCTGCAATGCTCGAGGTGACAGAGCGCCTTGCCGGAGAGAATCACGACACCGCGCTTGTCACGGGAGAAGCCGTAAGCCAGGTTGCCTCGCAGACCCTGGACGCACTTGAGTTCACGGACAGCATGACGGACCTTCTGGTCCTGAGGCCCCTCTGCGGCATGGACAAGGAGGAGATAATCGTAAAGGCGAAGAAGATCGGAAGCTACGAGACTTCGATTCTTCCCTACGAGGACTGCTGCGTCGTCTTCTCCCCCAGGCACCCGGTGACCCGTCCCGACAGAAACGAGACAAGAGAGCATTACTTCAACCTCAACATGAAGCCGTTAATCGAAGAGGCGGTAAGGAATACAGTCGTCTACACCTTCAATTCAAACGGTGAGGAGATAGTGAGAAATGAAGAAGCTGATTAAGGAGCACTGGTACATTATCCCCTATCTCCTCACTGCAGCCGCAGCCCTCGTCATCCGTCCGCTCACGGGTGAGGAGATAGTGTCATACCCGTGGGACACACTCTGTTTCATCTTCATGTTCATGATCACTGCAGAGGGAATAAGAAAGGAAAAGCTCGCACTCCCCGTATTCAGAGTGCTCAACAGCGTGCGCTCGACTCCCTTCCTCATATTCCTCATCCTTCTTTCGACCTTCGTTTTCACCCTGTTCATTCCGGGCTGTGCTGCAGTTCTCATAATGCTTCCGTTCGTCGTGAGACTTCTCGAAGAAAGCAACAAGGCACAGTACACGGCGAAAACGGCGGCGATGATCGTGCTCCTGAGCGAAATCACGGGACTCGTCACCCCATACAGCTATGGAAACATCCCCCTCTTCTACAACAGGGAGACAAGCTTCGCTCTCTACGCATCGACGCTGCTCATTCCGTTCGCGGCAGTCCTCGTCGTCTTCGTCATTGAAGCCTTCATCCTCTTCGGGAAGACAAAGGGCGATGAGATATATCTCCACATAGAGAAGGAGGACTACTGGGAAAGCGAAAGAAAGGGAAAGAGGATACTCTACCCCGCATTCCTCATCGTCCTCCTCTTCGGCCGCAGATTCAACACCATTGACCTTCTTCTCGTAGTCGCACTTGCCTACGTCATACTCGACAGGGAAGTCTACAGGACCTTCAACTGGGGAATGTTCATAACTCTTCTCCTGATCATCACTTCAGCCTATACACTTGGAAGAATCATACCGGAGAGTCCTCTCTCCGAAACGCTTATATCCGTTCTCTTCACAAGAACGGGAGGAGCAGCCGCATACGGAAACTCCGTCAGTGCCGTGCGCCACTCCCTTCCGTCCTCCGTCCTCACCTTCTCCCTGTCCTTCATCTGTGCTCTCAGAGAACTCGAGGAAAAGGAGAAAAAGACCTTCGTGAAGGAATACGTACTTCTCGCTCTCCCGCCTCTGGCTGTGCTCGCTGTCTTCTCCCTCATCAATTGAGGAAGAAATCATGTCTGAAGCTGTTTTCCTGTACCGTCTCTCCCGATTATGTCGGGATTTGTCCTGTACAGGAAAGGCTTCTTCTCACCGAACTGCTCAAGATACCCCTTCTCCAGCAGCGGATCGAGAATATTCCTTCTGAAATAGCTGGACGGTTTGACTCAGATTGAAGATGCGATTTCCTCTGCTTCCTTTGCACCGAATTCTAGCTCACAACTATCGGAGATATCGGGAATGACCATAACAATAAGAAAACGGGGCAACAGTCCGGGACTAATTCTTCCCAGGATTGTGCTTGACGAACTCAGGATGAAGGCGGGGGGTGAACTATCCCTGACAAGTGACGGAGAAAAGACAATCACATTGAAATCCAGAAACAGGAAACAGGAATCGGAAGACCTTCTTTCAAGAATTACGCAGGAGAATATGCATAACGAAGAATCCCCCGCTCTTATCGGGAATGAATTCTTACATACCGGATGAAAGAGACATCGTATGGATTTCCCCGGGCACGAACAGAAAGGAAGACGTCCCGCACTGGTTCTATCCCCACAATCCTACAACAGAACAGGATTGTTTCCGGTCTGTCCGATTACAAATCAGATAAAAGGCTGTCCTTTTGAAGTACTGCTGGGGACAAATCACCTGACGACAGGTGCCATACTGGCAGATCAGGTAAAAAGTCTGGACCGGACACGGAGACGAATCGAATTCAGAGAAACTGCAGATGCCTCTCTTGTGTCCATGGTGAAAGACAGGATAGCTCTGCTGCTGCAGAATCAGCTCCGGCATTGTTCGTGATACTCACCTTTTGAGCGTCATGTACTGTTTCCAGCCGGAAAAATGATCGGATGTTGCACAACGCTTCTTTTTACGCATTCTCTCCCGGATAGTATTTCTTCTCTATCAGAACGGAAAACTCTCTTGTGGAGAATGAATACTGCATTCTCCTGAACACAAACAGAGGAACATCCGACCATCCCGACCAGAGCTCGTCGGGACTCCAGAGTTCCCCGGGACCCGGAGAATGGAGGTCAACGGAGACGAGAGACACATCCATGCTGTCACGCCATACTGCAACGGTATCGGCTGCTGTTCTGAAGAAGACGGCAACGGGATAGACAATCCCGTCATTCTTTCCGGAAGACTGTACCTCGTCATATACGAGGAAGATATCCTCAACAACAGCATCGACGGAAAATGCGACGGGAGGAATGTCATCAATGGAAGAATACGGAACCTTCGGAGAATCTACGGAAAGAGCAAAGTCCACGTCCTCGTTCTTCTCCCCCATATACTCCGTCTCCACACCCGAGACAGTGACATATATCCTGTCTTCCCCGAAGTCGACGACTGCCGTGTTCCCGCCCGTACGCCTCCTCTCGAAAGACCAGTACGGTGCAAACGAGACACGCTCGATTCTCTTCCCGGGAAACCTCTTCAGAAATGCATAATCCTCAACCGACTTCATCGGATTCCTCCTTCCGTATACAAAGACACATCTCTCCCAGATTCTCCTCAAACCGCCGAGCTCGGTCAATCCAGATAATGCCTGATCGGATTTCCGGAAGAACCAAAAGCATGTGGATGATTATGAATGTCAAATCATGTCTTTTATTTGTCTTTTGCTCAATCAGGAATTATTATGGGAGTTGAAGATTATTGAGGGAGATTAAAAAATGAGAAGGATAGTAATACTGCTCTGTCTTGCACTTCTCTGCATGACAGCTCTTGTAGCGAGAACATTTGACGATGATTACAGTGACTGTCTCATGGAAAACGGAGATCCCGACCCGGCCGGACACGACTATGAGCTTGTTTCAGGAGGAAAAGAGGCAACCTGCACAGAAGATGGAAAGTTTATATACCAGTGCATTAAATGCGGCCAGCAATATCCTGTATTCGAGCCGGCCCTGGGCCATGACTATGTACCGAAAACGGAAAGCCAGACATGTACGGCAGCAGAAAGACACTACGAAGAATGCTCACGCTGCGGAGACATCATAAACGACGAGTCAACAGGAAACGGACTGGGACACAACTACGTATCGAAACACAGAGATGCAACCTGTACCGAGGCGGAAGCAGACTGGCAGGAATGTACACGCTGCGGAGACATAACAGGCTACGACGAAGGCGACAAAGCCGAGCACTCCTGGGTGGAGGATTACAAGAGAGAGGCGACATGCACCGAAAAGGGATTCGTCTACTACCGCTGCTCCGTCTGCGGCGAATTCTCGAAATTCTACGATGAACTACAGCCGACGGATCACAACTACGAAGCTGTCGAGACAGTGGATGCCACCTGCGTTGACGACGGTTATATCAAATACGAGTGCAGCTACTGCGGAATAACATATACCCGCCCCGAACAGGCTACCGGGATACACAGCTACGAGAAAGAGGTCATTAAGGAAGTCACATGCATAAGCGAAGGTGAAAACAGATACACCTGCTCTGTCTGCGGCGACTCCTACACGGAGACCGTTCCGACTTCCGATGCACACAAATATACTTCAAGCGTGACAAAGACTGCCACCTGTACGGAAGACGGAGAAAGAACATTCGTCTGCTCGCTCTGCGGTCATACGAGCACGGAGAAAATCGAATCTCCCGGACACACATACAAGATGCAGAGCGAGATTCCCGCCACATGCACCGAAGACGGAGAAAGAACATTCATCTGTCAGGTCTGCGGCAGAGTCTTCACGCAGAAGATGTTTGCACTCGGACACGATTACAGGAAGACGGATTCGACAAAACCGACATGTACGGAAGACGGAACAGTGACGTATGTCTGTTCCCGCTGCGGTTACACCTTCACGGAAAGCGTCAAGGCAACAGGCCATAACTACAGGAGAAAGAGCTACACAAAGCCTTCCTGTACCGAAGCCGGAAGCGAAACCCTGAAATGCTCCTCATGCGGTGCAACCCGTACAGATATCGTCCCCGCAACAGGGCACAGCTACAAGACCGTGTCATATACGGAGCCGACATGTACGTCAGAAGGTTCCGAGACTCTCAAGTGTACGAACTGCGGCGACAGAGTGACAGATGTCATCGAAAAGACGGATCACACCTACAGGAGGACAGCAGGAACAAAGGCTACGTGCACGGAAGACGGAGAGTCGACATACACATGTACAGTGTGCGGTGACAGCCATACGAAGACTGTAAAGGCGACGGGACACAGCTACATAATGGAAAAGAAAGCAGATGCAACATGTACAGAGAAAGGGTGCACAACCTACACCTGCTCGAAGTGCGGCATTGTCTACGAGAGACCGATAAAGGCAAAAGGCCACAAATACGTCGAGAAGTCATCGGAGGCAACATGTACAGCAGCAGCTGCAACATATAAGGAATGCTCGGTCTGCGGAGACATCACAGGCAGAGTCGAGACGGGCTCCGCTCTGGGACACTCCTGGGACACCATCTCCGGAAGCTATTATCATACGTGCACCCGCTGCGGCGTGAAAGAGAAGATAACAGTCGAAATCAAATTCTCAAAGGCGGATATCACACGCGAGGATGATGACAAGAAGGAAGAGGACAGCACTTCAAAGATTGAGGATGAATCTTCAGACAAGAGCGAGGTGATTGTCATCATCGCCTATGACGAGGAAGAAGAGAGCTCTAATACTTCCGACAATTCTGAAAAATCCGACAATTCCGATTCCTCTGATTCCGGATCGTCAGATACGAATCTCGAGAGATCGACAAAGAAAGCAAATATCCAGAAGAATTTATGTTCCCACATAGACGCCGATATCATTCAGGAGTCGGATTATCCCTGTCTGGAACTTTTACGCTGTCAGGAATGCAATGTGGAATTCTATTCCGAAGCCCACATCTATGAAAATGTAATCAATAAAGATACGTATTACATAAAATGCAAGAGATGCGGTACGGTGCTGTATGGACCATATACTCTTCATAAGCACATATCTTCCAGAGTTGACCAGACGGGATTATACAAACTTGTCACACAGAACGGTACAACGAAGATAATGTATCAGATGGGCGTCTACAGATACTGCACGGACTGCGGAGAAGTATTCAGGAAGAAAACGTGGTATGTCTCCAATCCCAGTTATTACGAGCTTGAATGGAATGATGCGGCATATGCTCTCTATACTATGGAAGATGAATACAATACAGAGATACCGTCCGACTGGCCGGATATAATCAAAGCAATGGTTAAATGAAGTAAATCCCTCAATGCGGGTGTGACTACCCGCTGTACTATGTTTGTCATGCAACTGGAAAACAGAGGGGGCATCGGATCTGATATCATAAGCGGAAGGAAATCGGAAATATCCTTCTCTCCAGATATGCATTCCGGTGTAATTATATTCGTTTTATAGACGATACGAGGAAACAAAAAAAATGAAGAAAACAATAATACTGCTTCTTGCACTTATGTGCACGACTGCCATCATGGCGCTCAATACGGATGATCCAACCGGGACGACATGCAAGGAAAGCCCGTCGGGGCAGCATGACTATGTTATGGTATCTGAAGAGGAAGCCACTTGCACGGGATACGGCAGAATAGTCAGAGAATGTGTATTCTGTCGGGATCAGGAGGAGATAATCTCATCCGATCCTCTCAATCATGAGTATGTACAGAAGGAAGAAGGTGCGACATGCACAACAGGGCGGAGAACATGGAAGGAATGTACACGCTGCGGAGACATCACAGACGAGGAATCCTCGGGATCCGGACTCGGACATGACTACGTATCGAAACACAGAGACGGAACCTGTATCTCAGCCTCAGTCGACTGGGATGAATGCACACGCTGCGGCAACATAATCAACATGAAAGAAGGGAGCACCTCCTCTCACACCTGGGTTGAAGATTACACAAGAGATGCAACGTGCACGGAGAGCGGCTTCGTCTACTACCGCTGTTCTGTCTGCGGTGCGTATTCGGATTTCTATGACGAACTCTCCCCAGTCGGTCATGATTACAGGAAGGTAAAGACGGTTGATGCCACATGCGTTGATGACGGCTATATCAGATACAGATGCCTTAACTGTGATTCGACATACACTACCCCTGTTATGGCCACCGGAGTGCATGATTACAGAAGGTCAGCGGTAAACAGGGCCACATGTACGGAGGACGGGGAATCGACCTACACCTGTTCGATGTGCGGTGACAGCTACACGAAGACGCTAAAGGCCACGGGCCACAGTTACTCGAAGACAGGGAAAACGGAGGCAACGTGTACTGAAGACGGGTATACGGCATATACCTGCGCCAACTGCGGGGATGTCTACAAAAGGTCGATAAAGGCATCGGGACACAAATATGTTGATAGGTCATCTGACGCCACATGTACCGCTAAGGCTGCAGTTTGGAAGGAATGTTCCGTCTGCGGTGATGTGAAGGATAAAGTCGAGACGGGTTCCGCTCTCGGGCATATCTGGACCGAGAGCGACAGCGACGGCTACTCCGTCTGCGAGAGATGCGGAACAAAAGACAAGCCGTCAGTCAGAATTACATTCTCCACAGTAACCATCAATAAAGATGATGAGACGGAGAAGAACGACAGCGGAGATATCGTGACAATCAGCGAAGACGACAGCGTCACGACGATAAGCAAAGATGACGACATTGTAGTAATAAACAAGGACGACAGCTCAGACGACATTGTGATAATCATCGTTCCGGATGACACAGAGGAAGAAGAACCCGTACAGGAAAATGACGAGAATGTTCCGACGAGGACAGTCTCGAAGGCATATATCGGCTGTCAGCATGGAAGCACTAAAACCATAAAGAAGGGAAAATACGACTGTGAGAAGGTCCAACGCTGCAATTACTGCGGAGCGGAGATACGAGAGACACATTCATACACCATAACAAAGGACGGATGTACATATACCAGAAAGTGCACATACGGATGCGGAAACAGCGAAAGCTATACCTTCCATAAACACATAACGTCGAAGGTTTTCTCAACGGGTTTATTCAAGTTCGTGAGGGAAAACGGAAAAATGAAGTTGAAATTCCAGATGGCAGCCTGCCGCTGCTGTACGGAATGCGGTGAAATCATCGAGAAGAAGACGTGGTTCGTCTCGTCCGTATCGAATTACGAGAACGAATGGGACAGCGAGGCGTATGCAATCTACTCGAAGGGTGATGAGTACCCCGTGATGCCGTCAGACTGGCCGAACTCAGTCTGCAGCTTTATAAACAGCAACTGAGAAAGCGAAGGCGGGCCGGAAAGCCCGTCTTCTCTGTTTCAGCATTAATCTTACTGCTCACTTTGCGCTGTATGCTCTGTACTTCGTCACGCCGAGAACAGTCTCACCGTCAATCTGGAGGGCGGTGGGCCTGTCGAATTCGACAGTGATGTCCTTTCCCGTATGGATTGCAACCATATCCTTATGGGAAATGTGCTCGCCCTTGAAGATCGAGGGGAATGCCATGAGGGTTTTAAGCCTGCCCTTTCCGTAGAAGAGCATCGAGGATAGCGTGTGCTCTCTGTTGAGTCTTTCCTGCCCCGGTGTCGCCATCATGCCGCCGCCGTAGAACCTGCCGTTCATTGTCGGGCAGAGCCAAACCTTCTTATACTCGTATCTCTTTCCGTCAACCGTGATCACGCATCCCGTCGGCTGATAGTGGAAGAGAAGTCCCTTGATGGCGATGGACGTATAGTTGATGTTGTCTGCGCCCTCGGCCTTCATCCTGTCCCCCACTTCGCAGCAGTAGCCGTCGATACCGTACCCGATACCGTTGAGGAATCTGTATTTCTTTCCGTTGACCTCGACGAAGGGAAGATCCTTTATGTATCTGTTGATCTTCACCGGGCACTTCTCCGGAGGAGTATTTATGTCCCTCAGAAAGTCGTTTCCCGTTCCCGCGGGATAGTAGTAGACATCGTTCAGAATATTCATGCCGTCAGTCTCGTTGACAAAGCGGTTGAGTGTACCGTCACCGCCGACAATGTAGATCCTGTCATCTTCCCTGATATCCGAGAGGTACTCCCTGTAGCCCGCGAAGTTGATGACGTCCGCGATATCGAGTTCGTCGTCGTTGAGTTTAGCCTTCAGGCTTTCGAGGCCTTCCTTACCTCTCCTGCCGGACTGAGAATTCCAGAAAACGTAACTTCTGCTCATCTTTCTTTCCCCTGGTCTGTATTACCGTTTAAATTGTTTTCCATCAATGTACGCACTTCGGCGCTTATCTCGTTGCTCCGCATCGTCTTCACCCTCTCGGGGGGTATGACCTCGAGGACATCGAGGTAGACGTCGGACCTCCTGAGTCTCTTTATGTTCCTGAATATGTTCTCCGTGCCGCGGACTGTCAGTACGACAATCGGAGCCGATCCGAGCTCGGCAATGCGGAACATGCAGTCGTGGAATTCGAGGAGAACGCACTTTCTGCTTCTCGTTCCCTCGGGATAGACTCCGATGGATACTTCTCCCTTCTCAAGGAGCTCACCGGCCTTCCTGATTGTCGGAACCGCATTGCGGATGTTCTTGCGGTCTATCGCCATGAAGCAGCATTTACGTATGAAGCGTCCGAATACGGGTATCGAGAAATTCTCGATCTTCGAGAGATATGCAAGCTTCCAGTCCCTGAAGACATACCATGTGAGAATCGGGTCGTAGTTCGAACGGTGGTTCGACACGAAGAGGCACTTCCTGTCCTTAGGGACGAGGTCGAAGCCCGAGGTATGTACGTGAATCCTCAAAAACTTCACGATGTTCCTTGTGGAGTTGTTGAGAAGTGCACGGTAGAATCTGCTGTCCCTGTCGAATTCCTTCTTCGGAACAAGAAGAGCACATATCGAAAGGAAGAGTATATATATGAGGTACAACCCGACAAGACCGAGTATTACATAGAGAACATATATCACAGTGCCGGCCTCCAGAACAGGCAGTATGCATTTCCCCCGGGCGGAAGCTTTGCCAGCGGAGAAGTGTACTTCATCCCCGTCATCCCTCCTCTCACACGCTTGAAGAACCGGGCAATGCAGTGTAGAGCAAAAACGGTGGAGGCGGAGAGCATGATATATACGTCCTCGTCTTTTTTCACGGTATTCCCGATTACGTCATCATTGTCCCCACGGACGGAACGGAGACATTCCGTCGCCCGCATGATTAAGTATCGGACGCAGATGACGGCTGATGACGACTTCTTCCACCTGTTTTCCATATAAGGATTATATAACTGTCAGAAATCTAAAGGCAATAATGAGAATACCCGCACTGATATGTAAAACTGTATTTCCGACAACATTCTGGCCATGTATCATCAGGAGGCATCCCTTCTTTCTGCAATTTTCCCGATAGCAGTCACGATTGCCTCGACTTTCGGCACATAGTCCGTCACTAACTCCCGCGATATATCCTATTCTCCACCTGAACGCCGTTTATGATTGATGCAAAGTCAGGATTCAGCATCGGAATGGAACCGTACCTTCCCTGAATATAGCCGTGTCTGAAGTTATCCTCTTTCCTGACGTTCTTGATTTCAGCAAGGGAACAGAGATCCGTGGACCGGTCACTTTTCCCGAGCTCCGTAAACCGGATCCGGTCTCTTCTGAAGAGATCGAGCGACATTAGTCCGGTCTCATGAGTCGTGAAAATCATCTGGGCGGGCTTACCGCTTTCTGTCGATGAGAACAGTTTCACAAGTCTGTACAGGAGAGACTCGTGAAGTCCGGACTCGAGTTCGTCGCAGACAAGAACCTTGCCGTTGACCATTATGTCTATAAGCGGACACAGAAGACCGAGAAGCTTTCTGATTCCCCCCGACTCCTCGCTCATAAGATCCGTTTCGAACTCGTCATAGACAACCTTTGCACTTACTGCGTCGAAATCCCTGTTCAGAAGTTCCACCCTGAAATCATCGGAAAGAAAAGGAGGAATTTCCGACGAGGACAGCTTTGTCCTGTCGATTACGACTCTGATGTCTTTTATACCCGTATCCAGTTCGGAAAGGAATTTCAGGACCGAAGCCCTGGTTGCGGGATTCGAATTCATCTGATAGAGGGAATATTTCTACTCCGACTTTTGTGCAACAGTGTCCCCACAAAAGTCCGTCTCGTGAAGAAAAACCGCGAACAAATGAATCGGGCAAGGAGCTCCAGATCTCCTCACTCGTCCCAATTTTTCTTTTCTCTTGTTCTGACGAAATCGTCGGTTTTCTCTGGAACCGGATACATTCCATCCCCGTATTCGTCATCGAGTGCGGCATAGATGAACTCAAGAGCACGCCTGTACTTATCATTTTTTATGTCACGCTCCAGAAGACGGAAAAGGTATCCGTATTCCCATCTTGAGTATTCTGCAATGGAAAGGTTTAAGAGCACACGGGCAAAGGCATCAAAATAATCCTTTTTATCCTCTTGAGTATCATTCTCATCGTACGGAAACCAGTCTTCAAAATAGTCCTGCATTTCAAAGAGAACATCAAACGCATGGTTCATCGTCTCCTGACTGTACGGTCTGCGTTCTCTTCTTTCATAATCAAAGAACTATGTGCATCTTCTCCATAATGGAATCGAGGTTCCTGTTTCCTATTTCGTTGGCCTTTGCCGTACCGGAAGCGATGATGTCCCTGACATCGTCCTTATGCTCTTCGTAGTAATGTCTTCTCTCTCTGATGGGATCGAGAAGTGCATTCATCTTCTCGTTGAGGATCTTCTTGCACTGTACACAGCCCATGCCGGCAGACGTGCACTGGCATCTCACCTCTTCCACGCCCTCCTCGTTGAAGGCCTTGTGGTACTGGTAGACGGAGCAGACATCGGGGTTTCCGGGAATCTTCACGGCAGTGCGGTTGGTGTCGGTCTTGGCATTGCGGATCTTCTGCCATACCTCGTCGGGAGTATCGCTGAGGTAGATGGCGTTGCCCAGGCTCTTTCCCATCTTGCTGTTGCCGTCGAGGCCGCAGAGACGTGAGACGGAGGAAAGGCGGTAGTCCGGTTCCTTGATGGTCGTACCGTACATCTCGTTGAATCTTCTCACAAGCTTACGCGAGAACTCGATGTGCGGAACCTGATCCTCTCCCACCGGCACGAGGTCTGCGTTGCAGAAGGTTATATCGGCCGTCTGCGACACGGGGTAGCCCAGGAAGCCGTAGGTAAGACGTGAGAAATCATACTCCCTGTTGTCATCCTGGAAGCCGTAGGACCTTGCCTCGGTCTTTATCGTGGGGTTGATGAGAAGATGATTGCAGGTCGTGATCATCGAGTAGAACATCGTGAGTACGTGGATTGCCGGTACCTGCGACTGCTGGATGAACGTCACCTTCCCGGGGTCGAGTCCGACAGAGAGATTGTCCATCGTGATCTGGTAGATGGAGTCGTAGATGAGCTCCGGCTTCTCGAAGTGAGTCGTCAGAGCCTGTACATCTGCAATGAGTATGAACTCCTCATATTCGTCCTGGAGTGCGACACGGCTTCTGAGCGAGCCGCAGTAGTGTCCGAGATGGAGCTTGCCAGTGGGCCTGTCTCCCGTGAGAATCCTCTTCTTTTCCATTTTATTTTCCTTTGCATCCTGCACAGCCGCATCCGGAGGGATGGTCGGTGCAGTAGTATCCGGTGCCCTTGTAGATTACGGCTCCCGGCTCGGTTATCGTGCGCTTTGCGTCGCCCCCGCACACAGGGCAGAGATCGTCCTTGTCGGAATCGTCGAAGCTTTTGAAGGCATCGTACTCCTTTCCGCAGGACGTGCATTTATAGGAATAAATAGGCATTTACAATATACCTCCGATCTTTTCACTTACCAGATTTCCGGCTTTTTCCTTCATCTCTCCGGTAAGCGTGTAGTCGGTTATCTTCACAGATGAACCGTCAACTACAAAGATAGTTGAAAGAGACGGGTAGTCAAGTTTTTCGCCCGCTCTTCTCTTCTCCTGGATTATCTGGTTCCTCAGGAGTGTATTGAGGGCCCTCGCAGTGCCTTCACTTGTCGTCTCTATCCATCCCGAGAGCATGAGCTCCCCGTCCCTGCGGTTGATCAGAAGACAGGTACGGGTCATTTCGGCAGTGACGGTATCGGGAATCTCGAAGCCGAGCTCCCTCAGGCTTCCGGGTTCGAAGATGTAGACGGAGAGCGCTGCGGACGCCATGAGAGCTGCCGTCTCGTCGTCTATCCTCATCTCCCTCTCCGAGTACGCTCTCTTATAGAACGAAGGATAGTCACCGTCGGAGAAGAGAAGAACTCCGTTCTGCGGGGAGTAGAGGCTCATCACCGAGTCTGTATACCACTTGACTCCGTCCTCCTTCTCCTTCTTGAAGGCGGAGGAGAAGGCCAGAGCGGTATTGGTTGTGAAGGAAGATATGTTCCCCTCAACCGCTCCCGACGTTATGTACCCATCCCCGTCCGGAATGAGAGACGCCGTTATGCGGGTGGACTTCTTCACAACCGTGTTGTCCGTGAGCCCCGGGTCGACTACTCCGTCCAGCTCTCCCTCCTTTATCCTCTCCGTGTCCGCAGTCATTACGATTTCCCCGCTCTCCCCGAGTGCCTGGTAGAAGTACTCGGTTGTGAACGGTGTGTGATGCACGCACCCCGTGAGAAGAACAAGTACAAGAAAGGAGAGCAGGAGCCGTTTCATCTCTTACTTATTTACCTTTTCAACCTTTACGGAGACTTCGCTCTCGTTGATCTCACTCTTCTTTCCGTCGTTAGGAGCAAAGTCGAGGGAGTCGGAGAGAGTCTCCTTCTTAATGAAGTCGCCGAATGCTTCGACAGCCTTCTTCAGTGTCCCGTCTCCGTCGACTGTGAGATTGATATGGTCCGCGACATCGAGGCCGGATTCCTTTCTCTCTGTCTGGACGAGTCTCACGAGGTCACGTGAGATTCCCTCGAGGAGAAGATCCTCCGTCACTTCCGTATCGTAACCGACAGTGAGGTCGCCTTCATTGAGAACCCTGACGTGTTCCTTCTCCGTTCTCTGGACGACGAGGTCGCCTTCCGTGATATCGATCGAGCCCTGGGAGTATTCAATAGTCTCGCTTTCTCCGTTGAGGATCTTCTCGATTCTCGAGCCCACAAGACTCTGGATGTGAGATGCGACTTCCTTCATGGACTTTCCGAGCTTGGAGCCCAGGACCTTGAAGTTGGCCTTTGCCGAGTACGTTACGAGGTCCTCCTCGTTCTTCCTGACGAAGACCTTCTTTACGTTGAGCTCCTCCTTGAGGATGTCGATGTCCTTCTCGAGAATATCGCGGATGGAGTTGTTGCGGCTGACGACGATGAATTCCTTGAGGGGCTGCCTTATCTTGAGATTCGATGAAGCCCTGAGAGAGCGTCCCATCTCGACTGCCTTCATGACGACTCTCATCTCCTCTTCCTTCACTCTGTCCCTCTCCTCCTCGTTATACTCGGGGTAGTCGCAGAGATGGACGGAAATCGGCATATCGTCGGTTCTGAGGTTCTGATAGATTGTCTCGGTCACGAACGGAATCATCGGAGCTGCAACCTTGCAGAATGTGATGAGCACTCTGTAGAGGGTGTTGTATGCATCCTTCTTGTCGCTGTCATTCTCGCTTCTCCAGAATCTTCTTCTGCTTCTTCTGATGTACCAGTTGTTGAGGTCGTCGATGAAGGAGACAACAGCCTGTGTCGCATCCTGGATCTGGTAGCTGTCGAATGCGGCGGTAACCTTCTCGATGAGCGCCTCGAGGTCCGAGATGATCCACTTGTCAAGCGGATTCCTGAGATCCTTCGTCGCAGTCACGGACGGTTCGTAGCCGTCGATGTTTGCGTATGTCACGAAGAACGAGTAAGCATTCCAGAGAGGAATCAGGAGCCCCTTGAGAACGTCCTTCACGAGGTCGTCGGAATACTTGACGTCATCGGCTCTGACGAGGGATGAGTTGATGAGAGCAAAGCGGAGTGCATCCGCACCGTACTCCTTCACGACATCCATCGGGTCTGTGTAGTTGTGCTTGCTCTTGCTCATCTTACTTCCGTCTTCTGCAAGAACGATTCCGGAAACAATGCAGTGCTCGAAGGCGGGCTTGCCGAAGAGTGCAGCAGCAAGAACAGTAAGGGAGTAGAACCAGCCTCTTGTCTGATCGAGACCTTCGTTGATGAAGTCCGCGGGGAAGATATTGTCCCACTTTCCGCTGTTCTCGAAGGGATAGTGCTGCTGGGCATACGGCATGCTTCCCGATTCAAACCAGCAGTCGAAGATGTCGGGGATACGTCTCATCGTGCCCTTTCCGTCGGGGGATGGCCATGTGAGCTTGTCGACAAAGTGCTTATGGAGGTCATCGACCTTCTGTCCGCACTTCTCCTCGAGTTCCTTCACCGATCCGATTACCTCGATGTAGTCCGAGCCGTCGCACTTCCACACCGGAATCGGGTTACCCCAGAAGCGGTTGCGGCTGATGGCCCAGTCGCGTGCGCCCTCGAGCCACTTGCCGAAGCGGCCGTACTTGATATGATCCGGTACCCATGTAATCTGGTCGTTGCACTCGAGCATCGTCTTCTTGATCTTCTGTACGTCGACGAACCAGCAGCTCATTGCCTTGTAGATGAGAGGCATGCCGGTGCGGTAGCAGAAGGGATAGGAGTGCAGATAGTTCTCTCTCTTGACGAGTTTTCCGTTACTCCTGAGCCACTCGATGATGCTCTTGTCGGCATCCTTGACGAACATACCCTTCCACGGTTCGATTTCATCCGTGAAGCGGCACTCCTCGTCCACCGGACATACGACCGGAACCTGGGGAAGCTTCGCCTTCATCGTGTTGTAGTCGTCTTCGCCGAAGCCCGAAGCGGTGTGTACGATACCGCATCCGTCTTCCGTCGTGACGTAGTCGGCTGTAACTACCTGGAAGGCACCCTGTGCCTTGAGGGATGCGAAGAACGGCATCAGGGGCTCGTACTTCATTCCCACGAGGTCCTTTCCCTTGACCTTTCTGACAACAGTGCAGCCCTTCCCGTCCTTGTAGTACTTTCCGAGAAGGTTCTCTGCTAGGTAGTAGTGGCACCTGTCATCCTCGTCCTCGACTTCGACGTAGTCGATATCGGCACCGACAGCGAGTGCGAGGTTCGAGGGCAGCGTCCACGGCGTTGTCGTCCATGCGAGGAAGTAGTGGTTCTCCGTTCCGTCAATCCTGAAGCGGACTGTGACAGCCTGATCCACTACATCCTTGTAGCCTCCGAGAGATACCTCCATGTTCGAAAGCGGGCATGCAAGCTTCGGGGAATACGGAAGGACGTTGTAGCCTTCGTAGATGAGTCCCTTGTCGTAGAGAGTCTTGAAGACCCACCATACGGACTCCATGTAGTTCTTGTCCATGGTCCTGTAGCCGTTGTCGAAATCGACCCAGCGGCCCGTGCGTGTGATGGCCTTCTTCCATTCGGAAGTGTATCTCAGGACGATGGAGCGGCATTCCTCGTTGAACTTCGCGACTCCGTACTCGACGATTCTGCTGTGTCCCGAGACACCGATCGTCTTCTCCATCTCGGCTTCTACCGGAAGACCGTGACAGTCCCATCCGAAACGTCTGATGACTCTGTGGCCCTTCATCGACTGGTAACGGGGAATGGCATCCTTGATTGTGCCGGGTAATATATGACCGAAATGCGGGAGTCCCGTTGCAAACGGAGGCCCGTCGTAGAAGACATATTCGTTGTCTGCCGGGCGGCTCTCGATGCTCTTTCTGTAGACATCGTTATCCTCCCAGAACTTCAGAATCTTCTCCTCTTCAGAGGGAAAGTTCACCTTATTGTTCACAGGTTCAAACATCTTTGTTTCTCCTTAGGAATTTTCCTTTCAATTGTAAGAGTTTACCCCCGCCTCTATCAAGGGGAGGAAATAGAGAAGAGGCCGTTTACCTTCTGTTTTCGGATACGAAAAGCCGGAAAAAGATCATCCCTTGACTTCAAGTCCGTGTCTCTTCCTCACTTCATCAAGAGCTGCCAGCACTCTTTCATCACGGCTGTCTTCGAGGCTGAGAATGAGAGAAATGTCGTCCGCACGGCCGTCTATGGCAAAGACAGCGGAATCATACGACCACACCTCGACGACAGAGCCTCCGGAATCCTCATAGTACTCTTTTGTGGAGATATCTTCCGGGAGAATATCGTGAGCGCTCTTCTTCGAGACTACGACAGCTCCGTCCGACTCGAGAGCGCATACCGTCGCACTTTTTTCCAGAGCCCTGATTCCACCGAAAATCGCGCTTCTTCCGGAATAGTCAGTTCTGAAATAGTTAGTCCTCCCCACAGGAGATTTCAGTCTCTTCCATCCTCTTCTGAGGAATCCGTTCTCCTCAGAGGCCGGCTCAATCCATTTCGTTCTGCCTTCCGCCGCCGCTGTCACGAGAGCGGAATCAAGAAGATCGCCTACAGCTCTCGTGCAGGTCGCATTCGAAAGCGACAGAGCCGATGCGATATCCGACATATTCATCTCTGCACACATGTTCTGTAATACAGATAGAGAAAGACACTCTGTGTTCCGGGAGCCATCTTCTCTCCCGGAGAAGAATGACTTCTGAATCTTTCCGAGAAGGCACAGCCGAATAACGGGAGATAAACCTGCCGGGAAAGAGAAATGAAAGGTATCCTGTTCTCCATGAGATTACGTCTCTGAAGAGATGTAAGGTTATCGAGTGCAGGGGCACACGGCTCTGAAGATATTCTCTGATAGTATTCCAGATCCTTCTTCAGTGACGGGACGGAGGACAACACATCTGTTTTCCCCCATTGAATCACGAACGGTATATATCCGTCACGGATGAAGAAAGACACTTCTGAGGAGAAGCCGCAGCTTTCCACGGTAATACCGTCACCGAATACCGAATTGAGAAAAGAAAGCAGAGCCGGGGAAACTCTTTCCGATTTCACCCGTACCTGATTTGTACCATCGCCTGTGAAACTTATCATGTTGCAATGAAACTATCAGCAGAGTCATTCGGGAATGCCTACCTCAGGAGCAGCATTCGTGCTAAACTCGGGCCATGAAATACACATCACCCGGATCCCTTGTGGAAATGGCCGGAATTTTCAATAAGAACTCACAGTCACTCTACCTTGTCGGCGGCGCCGTCAGGGATTATCTCCTGAAAAAGGAGAACAGCGACTATGACCTTACGACGTCGGCCACCCCGGAGGAAGTCAAGGCGATGTTCAGGCGCACAATAGACACCGGTATCAGGCACGGCACCGTTACCGTAATCTATAAGGGCGAGCATTACGAAATCACCACATTCCGCACCGAAGGCGACTACTCGGACTCGAGGCATCCCGACAGTGTGACATTCGTCCGCTCCCTCGAAGAGGATCTGAAACGCCGTGACTTCACGATCAACGCCCTCGCAGTCGACATCCTCACGGGAGATATCATCGACATGCACGGCGGAATCGAAGACCTGGAGAAGGGAATAATAAGAGCTATCGGAGAGCCGGAGGAAAGATTCGGGGAGGACGCCCTCAGAATGATGCGGGCATGCCGCTTCTCCTCGAAGCTCGGCTTCGATATCGAGGAAAGGACCCTCGAAGCAATAAGGAAGCTCAATAAGACAATCGGAAAGGTATCGGTGGAGAGGATAAAGGATGAACTCGACAAGCTTCTCCTCTCCCCCTGTCCCGTGAAGGGCCTGAGGTACATGGAGGAGACGGGACTCATAAGCGTCATACATCCCTCCCTCTCCTTCTCCGACCACGTCTATGAATCCCTTGAAAGAGCAAAGAAGATGAATCTTCCTTTGTCCTCTCTCTACGCCGTTCTTCTTCACACACAGCCTCAAGCCGTAGTTGAGAAGACCCTGAATCATCTCAGGGCCTCCAACACCGAGAAGAAGGAGATAACCCTCCTCTCAAGAGAATGGTTCACCGACACATCGGACACCGATCCTGTAGAGGTCAGGAAGTACATACAGAAAATCGGAAAGGACATGATTCCTCCCCTCTTCCGTGTAAGAAGGGCTGTCGGAGAGAATGAGAGGGAGGACTACGTCTTCGAAGCCTTAGTGCAGTACGAACTCGACAACAACTGCCCCGTTGAAATAAAGGACCTCGCAGTAAAGGGCGAAGACCTTGCGGGAATCGTAGAAAAAGGCCCCGCAATGGGGCTTATGCTGAAATATCTTCTGGAGTGCGTCATCGAAAACCCGGAAGACAACACGAAGGAGAGACTGATCGAACTCGCGCGCGAAAGGGAACTCACTCGCGGTTTCTGATGACTTCCGTGTTGTTGGGTTCGAGTCCGAGGTGAATGAGAGCCTCCCTCGCCGCATTCTGCTCGGCGTGCTTTTTGCTCTTTCCCGTCGCCGGTCCGTAGGTCTTTCCGTCAACCTCTACCGAAACGCTGAATACCTGCGCGTGATCGGGACCCGTGTGGGACACGAGAGTATAAAGGGGAACCTTCCCCTTCTTCTTCTGGTAGTATTCCTGGAGCTTTGTCTTGTAATCCTTGTAGGATACCTTGTTCTTCAGCACCATCTCGATCTGGGACGGAATGAATGAAAGGACGAACCTTCTTGCGTCCTCGAGTCCCCTGTCGAGATAGATTGCCGCAATCACGGCCTCCATGGCGTCCGCCTGGATTGCCTTCTTTCTCGCGCCGCCCTGGATCTGCTCTCCGCGTCCTATGAGAAGGTAGCGCTCGAAATCCAGCTTCGATGCGATCTCGCTCAGGGAATCCTCGCTGACGACAATCGCCTTGATCTTCGAGAACTCACCCTCATGATAAACACCGTAGTAGTTTTCAAAGAGGAACTGGGCCGTAATCAGATCGAGAACTGCATCGCCGAGGAACTCCAGTCTCTCGTTGTTGTCGACTCCGCCTCTGGTTTCGTTGGCGTAGGAGGTGTGGGTGAATGCAAGATTCAGGAGATTTATGTTATTGAAATCAAGACCGTTGGCCTTCTGAAAACAAATAAGCTCCCTTTCTCTTTCTTCAGTAAGAAAAGGAGCCTTGAGTGAGAGTGAATCCAAGTCAGTTGAGTTCCTTCACAAGATACTTCACAGCGTCGCCGACTGTCTCGAAGCCGTTTGCCTCATCGTCGGAAATAGTAACGCCGGTTTCTTCCTCGAGAGCATAGACAAGGTCATATGTATCGAGACTGTCAGCACCGAGATCCTTGCGGAAGGATGCTTCCATGGTGACCTTATCGGGATTGACTCTGAGCTTCTCGACAACAAGGTTCTTCACTTTGTTAAAGATTTCAGATTCCGTCATCTAATTACTCCTCGTCTTTTGCAACTACAGCCTTACCTGCATAGTAACCGCACTTCGGGCATACGCGGTGAGCGGGGATGAGGTTGCCGCATGTCTGGCATGTTGCAAGGTTCGGAGCCTGGAGCTTCATGTTTGCAGCCTTTCTGGATGCTGCTCTGGATTTCGATGTTTTATACTTAGGAGTTGCCATTTTAAACCTCTCTGTTATCCGTAATAATTAACGGTTTGTAAGTCTATCAAAAGAGTGCACCCTCGTCAACCGAGGGGAACAAACCTTCATTACTATACAGAAACTTCACCCTTCAATTCAAGTAGAAGCTGGAATAATCATCTCCGAAGACCGATAATATTCCCCGTGAAGTTACTCAGGGAGATATTTCTCATTCCGGTCCATATCTACAGGCTCGTCATAAGCCCGCTCAAGGGTGGCTCTGTCTGTGCCTACACTCCCTCGTGCTCGGAGTATTTTCTCACCTCTGTGAGGCGCTTCGGAATCATCAGGGGAACAATCATGGGGACAGCAAGAATCCTCAGGTGCCGCCCGCAGTACTTCGGAGGTCCCGACCCCGTCCCCGACGCCTACTCCTGGAAGGGAGTGAAGGACCAGTACATCGTACGCAGGAAACCTAAGGGCTTCGACAGAGACGTACAGAAGAAATAGCCCGCCAGGCTGACACAACCTTTCTCATCTCCTCTTCCGTGTAGAAAAGGGAGGATCAATACAGACATTGATTACAAGGCAGTATTCGAGGCCCTGAGGGTGTACTTTGAAGAGCCCGTCAGTGAAATGGAGCGGAGGCATTCTGCTGCAGACATTGACAAGCGGAGAGGATTTCCGAGGCTATCAAAGGAGAGATTCCTCGATTTCTGAGACAGACAGAGCGGCGAACTCTACGACGACTTGAGGGAAATATACGAACCGAAGAGCAGCTGCCGGGGAATACCGCTGGAGAAATACGTCTACGCTCTCCAGAAGATAACAGGAAAGAGGCCTCAGAGTGTCAGACACTGGAACTATCTCAGGGTCGAAGGAAAGACCTGAGGGAAAAAGATGGTGCATTCCATTCAGAACCCGGTTACCATTGCTGTATGGACAGTGAGAAGGCGGGAAAACTCTTACATCTCTTCGACAACACCACCCAGTGCTACAAGTTCTTCTGGTTCAGGTCGGTGCTTGAGAAGGTGAACGAAGGCGTGACGACCATGCGCTACGGCGACATCGTGAACGACATGATTTCGACGGCATGGTTCATGGTGAGCGAATACCACCTGACGCTGGGACCTTCGGACGGACTCGAGGAGCTCATAAAGAGACTGCAGCCCCTCTCGGGCCTCAGACCGTCGGAGAGCAGAACAAAGGTAATCGGTTTTCTGTCTTCATCCGATGACTCCGCTCTCAAGGGAGAGAGGGAAAGGCTCATCAGAAACGTACCCTACTGTCTCCAGTCTCCATTCTTTCCAGCAAAGACACGACTCGACACGATTCCGAAATCGAGGATTACGGGTCTGATGAACGCGAATGACGACATCATCTACACCTACTCCGATTACCGCGGCCTCGACACGACGATTACAGTCAGAGACGAATGGACCATATACCTCCGGGAGAACTACAGCCTCATCAAAGGCTGGATCGACTACAGGCTTGTGAACTATCTTCAGAGCAGAAATCCGGCAGTACCGGGAATACCCCTCAAGCTCTCGCCTCCACGAGAGAGGAACCTTGTCAAAATTCAGCAGTACTGGAGGAAGATAATCGAAATCGGGAACGTAAGGGAAATCTACTCCGACACGCTGCTCTCTCCGGAGAGTTCAATATCCATCGACCATTTCGTACCCTGGTCGTACGTCTCATGTGACGAATTCTGGAACCTCAGTCCGACGACGAGAAGCATCAACAGCAGCAAGAGCAACTTCCTTCCCCCGCTTGAGAGGTATTTCAGAAGACTCAGCAGCCTTGAGTTCAGATCGTACACTCTCATTCATAAGTATCCCCGGATAAGGGAGAGCTTCGAGAAGGCCGGAAGAGACCACTTCTCCACTCCGGGGGTGAAGGAGAAGCTCTACCTCAGGGAGAACCTCTCCGAGGAGGAATTCGGAAGAATTCTGTACGAAACAATAGAGCCCCTGTACAAAGGGGCCCGGAACTGCGGTTTCATTCTCTGGAAAGGCTGATTACTTTTCCATCATCGTCCCGATGAAGGAGAAGAGGACCTCCATGGCCCTGTCGTTGTAGCCGCCCTCGGGAATGATGAGATCCGCGTAGGACTTGCTGGGCTCGATGAAGTTGAAGTGGCCCGGTCTCACGACCTTCGTGTACTGCTCGATTACCGACTCGACTGTGCGTCCGCGCTCCTTGACGTCTCTCTGGAGACGGCGGATGAATCTGATGTCGGAGGGAGTATCGACATAGAGCTTGAGGTCCAGCATGTCGCGGATGCGCTCGTCATAGAAGACCATGAGGCCGTCGATTATGATTATGGACGAAGGCTCGACAGTCACGTACTCGTCCTTTCTCCTGTGATGGACGAAATCATACTGCGGCATAAGGCAGCTTCTGCCTTCCTTGAGATCCTTTATGTTGTCCAGAAGCAGGTCCATGTCGAAAGCATCGGGATGGTCGAAATTGTAGGCTGTTATGTTGTCGTTGCTGACGAAGGCGGCGGACTTGTAGTAGTTGTCCTGCTCGATCAGTACAGCATCGGGATAGCGTTCCTTGATTCTCTTGACAACCGTGCTCTTACCCGAGCCCGATCCTCCTGTTATTCCTACAATCCTGACCTTCATTCCTCACTCCCCCTTCACGATAAGCGTATATACCGTTTCGGTTACGTATTCACTGTCCTTATCTGTAAAGGCCTGGGGAAAGTCCGGGCGGTTGGGAGTATCCGGCCACTGTCCCGTCTCGAGGGCTATTCCCCTGAATGGCTTCGGAAGGTTCGCTCCGGTATATACCTGGATGCCCTTCTCCGTCGTGCGGCATGTGAGCTTCGCGCGGTTACCCTCGGCAACGACGACTGCATCCTCCTCGAGGCACCAGGAGTTGTCATATCTTCCTCCTCTGCGTGCTCCGACGACATGCGGGGTACGGAAATCGTAGTCCGTGGATGCGACAAAGGTGGGTGTATTCCTCAGAGGAATGAGATTCTCGTCGACATCGATGAATCTCTCTGCGGGAACCGTCAGAGTCAGGAATCTCGTGTCCCTGTCATCAAGGATGAAGTATGCATGGTTCGTGACTGCAACGGGACACTTCCTGTCTGAATGAACCCTGTATTTAAGCTTGAGTGTACCGACAGCGGTAATCGTGTAGGTTACCTCAGCCTCGTGGGCTCCGGGAAAGCCGCCGAGAGCGTCGGGAGTGGAGAGAGTCAGCGTAATGCTTTCGTCGTCTGAGTCCTTTATTCTCCAGTTCATATCGCCCCAGTTGGCAGAGCCCGAGTGGAGGGAGTGGTTGACGTTGAAGTTCCTGTCGAGACTGTATGTGACGCCGTCGAGCGTGAAGGACGCGTTTGCGATGCGGTTAGCATAAGGTCCAACGACTTCGCCGCGGTGACCGTTACCCGCCCTTAGGTAGTCATCGAATACGGGATGGGTGAGAACTGCGTTCCAGTCCTCCGTTCCCCAGTAGACAATCGTGGCGCCCTTCGTCATCACGCTGAACCTGTACTTCCCGCTCCTGAGGGTTGCGAGAACAACATCCTCTCCGTTGTAACTGCCCCAGACTGTCTTTTCCATCTTCATTTCTCCTCATCGGTCTTGAGAACGGCAAGGAATGCGGACTGCGGAATCTCGACATTGCCGACCATCTTCATCCTCTTCTTTCCTTCCTTCTGCTTCTCAAGAAGCTTTCTCTTACGCGATATATCACCGCCGTAGCACTTTGCGGTGACATCCTTACGGTATGCATTGACCGTCTCGCGGGCGATTATCGTCCCGCCTATTGCGGCCTGTATTGCTATCTTGAACTGCTGTCTCGGTATTTCCTTCTGCAGCCTCTCGACTATCTGACGGCCCCGCGCCTGGGCGTTGCCCCTGAAGACGAGACAGCTCAAAGCGTCAACCGGCTCTCCGTTCACGAGAATCTCCATTCTCACGAGCTCGGTTCGCTTCTCTCCGGTGACCTGGTAGTCGAAGGATGCGTAGCCGCGTGATATGCTCTTCAGTCTGTCGTAGAAATCGAAGAGCACTTCGGAGAGCGGCATGTCATATATGAGTTCGACACGCTTTGTGTCGAGATAGTTCATCTGCGTCTGCACGCCTCTCTTCTCGAGGCAGAGAGTGATGATCGGCCCCACGTACTCCGTCGGCGTTATGATGTTCGCCTGGATGTACGGTTCCTCTGCGTAATCCACTCTCATCGGATCGGGGTACTCGAGAGGATTGTCGATTCTGAGAACAGAACCGTCCCTCATGTGTACCGTGTATCTTACGGAGGGTGATGTGAAGACAATCGAGAGGTCGAACTCCCTCTCTATTCTCTCCTGTATGACTTCGAGGTGGAGCATTCCCAGAAAGCCGCAGCGGAAACCGAAGCCGAGAGCTGCCGAGGAATCCTTCTCGTACATGAGGGAAGCATCGTTGAGCTTGAGGCGCTCGATTGCATCCTGAAGCTCCTCGTAGTCGTTGCTGTCCACGGGGTAGATCGAGGAGAAGACCACGGGCTTTACTTCCTTGAAGCCCGGAAGGGGCTCGGAAGCCGGTGAGGAAGCAGATGTAATGGTATCACCGACGCGGATGTCGGAGATGTTCTTGATTCCGGCGATGAAGTACCCCACGTCCCCCGCCTCGAGGGAGGGCTTGGAGACAAGGTTTATCTGGAAGAGTCCGAGGTCCTCGACCCTGTACACGGCACCCGAGTGCATGAAGAGAATCTCGTCTCCCGTCTTTATGCTTCCGGAGAATATTCTTGCGTGCACGATGACACCGCGGTAGGGGTCGTAGTGGGAGTCGAATATGAGAGCTCTCAGACTCTCGTCCTTCCTTCCCGTCGGAGCGGGGATGTAGTTGACGATTGCCTCATAGAGTCCGTCGACACCCTCTCCCGTCTTCGCGGAAACCTTCACGGCCATGTCGGAATCGAGTCCGAGGTCGTGGTCTATCTGCTTCAGACATGAATCTATGTCCGCCGAAGCGAGGTCTATCTTGTTTATTACGGGGATTATCTCGAGGTTGTGCTCCATCGCGAGGTAGAGGTTCGCAAGCGTCTGCGCCTCCACACCCTGGGTGGCGTCAATCAGAAGGAGCGCCCCCTCACACGATGATATTGCCCTGCTCACTTCATAGGTAAAGTCCACGTGACCCGGAGTGTCGACGAGATTGAGTTCATACTCTTCCCCGTCCGCCGCCGTGTACGGAATCGTCACCGCCTGGCTCTTGATCGTGATACCCCTCTCCTTCTCGATGTCCATGTTGTCGAGTATCTGGGTCTCGAGGGGGCCGCGGGTCTGCACGAGGCGGGCCCTCTCGATGAAGCGGTCCGCAAGGGTGCTTTTGCCGTGGTCTATGTGGGCTATGATGCAGAAATTACGTTTATGAAGTGTGTCTACTGCCATACTTATTTCAGATCCGTTACGTGCTCGACTGCTTCAAAACCGAACATCTCCCTGATCTCCCTGTCGTCGAGAGTCTCCTTCTCGACAAGAGCGGATGTGAGAGCGTCAAGCTGGTCGCGGTGAGTGGTGAGAATATCCATCGTCTCCCTGAGACAGGAGGAGAGTATCTTCTGCATTTCCTCGTCGATACGGCGTGCAGTCTCCTCCGAGTAGTCCTTGTGCTGCGCGATCTCGCGTCCGAGGAACAGCGGTTCCCCGCCGTCGGAGAGATTGATGAAGCCCAGATCCGACATACCCCACTCGGTGACCATGCGCTGAGCCATGCTCGTCGCCTGCTTTATGTCGTTGCTCGTACCGGTCGTCGTCTCCCCGTAGACAATCTGCTCTGCGGCATAGCCGCCCATGCATATCTTGATTCTGTCGAGGAGATAGCTCTTCTGTATTGTGTACTGATCCTTCTCGGGAAGACTCATGGTAATACCGAGAGCCTGGCCGTGGGGAATGATCGTGACCTTGTGAAGGGGATCGACATGCTTGAGGTAGTAGTGCAGAAGCGTGTGTCCCGCTTCGTGGTACGCCGTGGCCCTCTTCTCGTCCTCGGTCATGAATGCGCTCTTCTTGGCAACACCCAGGATTATCTTGTCGCGTGCAGCCTCGAAGTCATCCATGCTGACAATCGTCCTGTCGCTGCGGGCGGCAAAGAGTGCGGCCTCATTGACCATGTTGGCAAGGTCGGCGCCGCTTGTGCCCGGTGTGGCACGTGCAATGCGCGCAAGGTCGACATCGCTCTCGAGCTTGACCTTCTTCGTATGTATGCGGAGGATATCGAGTCTCTCCTGTACGTCGGGAAGAGCAACCGTGACCTGACGGTCGAAGCGTCCGGGTCGCAGGAGTGCCGGATCGAGTACGTCCGGTCTGTTCGTCGCTGCAAGCACGATGACACCCGGCTCGTTGTCGAAGCCGTCCATCTCGACGAGCATCTGGTTCAGAGTCTGCTCCCTCTCGTCATGCCCGCCGCCGAGGCCCGAGCCGCGGGAGCGTCCGACTGCATCGAGCTCGTCGATGAATATGATGCACGGAGCGGATTTCCGTCCCTGCTCGAAGAGGTCTCTGACTCTCGAAGCTCCCATACCCACGAACATCTCGACGAAGTCCGAACCGGAAGTGTGGAGGAACGTTACTCCCGCCTCCCCTGCTACGGCACGTGCCAGGAGCGTCTTACCCGTTCCCGGAGGGCCTACGAGAAGGCATCCCTTGGGAATCCTGGCGCCGATCTTCGTGAAACGCTCGGGATTCTTCAGGAAGTCGACGATTTCCTGCAGTTCGTACTTCGCTTCCTTCTGTCCCGCAACATCCTTGAACGTTATCTTGTTGTCCTTTGCGTCGTATTCACGCGCAAGGGACTTGCCGAAGGAGCCCATCATACGGCTTCCGCCCATCATACCCGTGGAACGGAGCATGCTGATCATGAGAACAATGAAGATGATCCACGGCAGGAGCTCGAGAAGAATCGCCCAGATTGACGTGGTCTCGGCAGAGCCCGAAAGCTCGACGCCCGCCGACACGAGTCTCGAGACGAGCGTTATGTCGGAATACGGAATGCGCGTCGAATAGTAGCCTCCGTCGGATGTAATGTACGTGATGTTCGTGCTTCCGACGATCTCGGCCGACTTTACCCTGCCGCTGTCGACAAGTGAGATGAAATCGGAATAGCTCGTCTTGACGGCCTTCGCCGACTGCGAATCCTGGAAGAAGACCACGAAGAATGAGATTGCGAGAAGAATCAGGACAATGAAGGCAATCCTGTTGTGGATGCTGTTCTTGCCGCCCTGCGGATTCTTCTTTCCGTTTCCGGAGCCGCCTTCGCTTCCCCAGTAGCGGTACTTATCGTAGAGGTTGTCGCCGTCCTTCCTCTGCTGCTTCCTGTCGTCTTTCTTTCCGTCAGAAGGCTTCTTTTCCCCTTCGGGAGCCTTTTCATCGGAAGAAGGTGCCTTTTCGGGAGATATCATCTCCCCGTCTACAACCTCGTCCTTCTTATCCTTGTCGAAACTGTCCATCGATTATCCTTATAGAGTATATTACTTTTTATACCGGAATCACTCAACAGAGCATCCCGGTATGGAGTTAACCCGAAAAGCGAAGAATTGTTAACCTTCCAGAATGTAATTTCTGTGGATTCTCAGATCTTCTTCTTTTTTTCGGTGTTGAGTGCCTTCTCGATTGTCCTTATGAGTTCCACGGATTCCTTCATCGCCGCATCCATCTCGTCGACGGCTGCGAGGAATTCGTCTCTCCTGCGGTCGTTGTAAAAGACTGCAACATCATCGCATTTCGTCTCGGCGGCAGCGAACTTCTTCACGGCCGTTGAGACTTCGGGAATCTTGAAGCCTTCGAACTCGAAGACGCGGAGGACGGAGCCCGTATCGTGAAGGCGTGTGCGCATCGTGTAGAGCAGTCTGTGTGCCTTGCTCTTCGTAAGCGATTTCTTTCCAAAGCCGTTACGGAAGGAAAGAAGGCATCTTCTCACCTTCCTGATGTTGTTCATCGCCCTCCTGACGCCGTCGGACCCGAGTCCGTTCGCGCGACACAAGAGCTGCGTGATTCCGAGCAGGATGAGCATGTCGATGATTGTCACGAGACCGTTCGTGAATGATGCGCTTTCAAGAAGTCTGCCGATCATGCCTTATCCTCCCCGTTTCTGTAGCTTACCGTGACCTGCGGGTAAGCGAGAGCTATGTCGTTGCTGATGAGAGCCTTTATAACCTCTTCCTTCATGGTGCACTTCGCCATGTAGAGGTCTTTGGCCTCAGCCCAGCCGGAGAGCGTCAGCCTGATCTCGCTGTCGGCGAGAGACGATACGACAACGGCGGGAGCCGGAGTCTTGAGAACTCTTCCGTTTGCCGCGGCAGTATCGAGGATGACCTTTCTCGCCCTGTCGATGTCGGCATCATAGTCGATTCCGAACTCAAGGTCGAACTTTCTCTCTCCATAGACGGAGTTGTTGATTACCGTGGAGGAGAAAACGGTCTTGTTTGGTATTGTGATATCTGTCTTGTCGATTGTCGTGAGGACGGTGTGGAGGAGCTTGATTTCCTTCACGACTCCCGAGTAGGAACCGATCGTGACGTAGTCGTTGACCTTGAAGAGACGGCTCGTGACAAGCATGATTCCGTTCGCAACACCGCCGATGATATCCTGTATGGCAAGTCCTATTGCGAGAGTGACTGCACTCACGGCGCTCACGATTCCCGTCAGCGGTATGTTGAGATTGCTCAGACATATGAAGAGAAGTCCGAGGTACAGAAGAATTTTCGCTATTGCCGTCACAAACCCGATGAGGGCATTGTCGACTCTGAGATTGATGAGGGTCATCTCCAGAAGTCTCATTATGTTGAAGATCACATAAAGACCGATGATGACGATTATTGCTGTGGAAATATAGGAAAAACCGTATTTATCCATGAACTGCCACAGATTGTCCATTTATACCTCCGTATAAGATTCATTTTCCAAGTCGGCCGCGATTCTGACCGTTCGCCCCCTTCTTTCTCTGAGAAAGAGCGCGATTCTGTCCCTGCCGCCGAGGAACGATGAGAAGAACGCAGCGGTTCTTCCATCCCTTTCAAGTATAACAGCATAAGGCACTTTCCACTCTTTTAAAAGAGAGGAAATCCTTCTTTTTCCGTCAACGAGGTCGATTGTGTCGCCGGAGCGTGAGAGTCTGAGAGTACAGGAGGAAAGGAATTCCCCGTCAATCGAGAGCGTAAGACTGTCGCCTCCTCCCTCCTTCACCCTCAGAGGATAAGGCAACTGTGTCTTCTCTCCCCTGTACGGAACACTGAAGGGGAGAATCCTCTTCGTGTAGCACTTAACAAGAAGCGGTGTCACATAGATTATGTATGACGCACTCCCGACTCTCTTCTCCCCTCTTTCAATCATCGAGTCGATTTCAGAGAGGTACCTTCTTGAGAGCCTCTCCTTCTCTCCGAGGGCGGCAAAGACTCTGTAAAGCGTCTTCTCCCTCACGGGAGGCAGAGACGAGAGGTACCTCTCCCTGTCGAAAGAGACGAATAACGGGGATGAAAATGAAAAGGCGATACCCTCCCCGGGAATCTCTGTAGCGTTTTCGGCTATCGAAGAAAGAAGACTCTTCGCTTCGGGAGAAATCAGAGGCATGAGGTTGTGTCTTATCCAGTTTCTTCTGTAATGCGTGTCGCTGTTCGTCGAGTCGACAGAAGGAGTCAGAGAAAGAGATGCAACCGTACTGTGGATTTCGTCCTTCGACACGTGTAGAACGGGACGGAAGATCATGCCGCTTCTCTCCCTCACACCTCCCCATGCCCAGAAGGGAGAATGCGAGAGCATCCTCATGAGCACCGTCTCCGCCTGGTCGTCCTCGTGGTGTGCAGTGAGAATCCATCTGAAGCCGCGGGATAAGGCATATTCTGTCAGAAGAGCATAACGCATCTCCCTCGCCGCAGCCTCGATCCCCTTGTCCTCACTCTTCGCCTTTCTCTCGATAACTCCTCTTTCAACCCTGAGAACTGTAAGAGGAATTCCGAGAGATGCAGCATTACGTCTGTTCCTCTCTTCCTCTTCTGCGAGTTCCTCTTCGCTTCTGAGGCCGTGGTTCACGTACACGGCCGCCGTTCTCTGAGGCGCGAGAACTGAAAGGACATACATCAGAAAGAGAGAATCCTCCCCGCCGGAGAAGGCAAGGAGGAGCTTTCCCGAAGAGGGAATGTTCACGCTAGCGGGAATTGACGCTCTGGATGACTTCATCGATATTCCTTCCCTCGAGGATTTCGATTACGGCATCTGCAGCACGTGAAACGGCATCCTCGATCAGGGGCTTCTCCTCCTCTCTGAACTGAGAGAGTACATGATTGATTACGACGCCGTCGTCCGGTCTCCCGATTCCGATGTAGACGTGGATGAAGTCGCCTTCATAGTGGGCGATCATCGACTTGAGGCCGTTATGTCCGGCACTCCCGCCCTTCTTCTTTATCCTCACCTTTCCGGGCGGCAGATCGAGCTGGTCGCAGATCACGATCAGATCCTCGTCCTTCCCGACAAGACCGTCCACGGCCTCGCCCGAGGAGTTCATGTACGTAAGAGGTTCTACGAGACAGTCCTTTCTGTCGAAAATGTATGCCGTCCGGCAGGGACGAAAACAGCGCTTACGGAAGTGACCTCCCTTAAGCGCTGCTATCTTCTCGACTGTCATGAAGCCGACATTATGTCTCGTACCCGCATACTCCGTTCCCGGATTACCAAGTCCGAATACAAACATATCTTATGCGTTTGCACCTGCATCAGCTGCTGCGGCACCTGTTGTGACTTCGGGAGCTGCATTCTCATCAGTAGCTGCCGTTTCGACATCTTCCCTGACCATCTTGACAGATGCGATTGTAGTTTCGACATCGTCGAGAACCTTGATTGTCTCGGGAATAGCGAGGTCGGAGATTCTGAATGTCTCGTTGAGACCGAGACCGGAAATATCTGCAACAAGCTTCTCGGGGAGGTTTCTCGGGAAGCATTCGATTTCGATTTCGTGTGTAACCTGCTCGAGGACACCGCCGTCTCTGACACCTGTCGGTGTACCAGTGAGTTCGACTCTGACCTTTGTTCTGAGGAGCTGACCGAATGTGACTTCGAAGAGGTCGACATGCTGGATGCAGTTCTTGAGAAGGTTCTCCTGGATTTCCTTGACGAATACGTTCCTGTCCTCGCCGCCCTCAACCTTGAGTGTGATGAGCGTCGTTTCCGTGAACGAGTTCTTCTTCATTCTGAATTCCTTGGCATCAAGTGTCACGTAGACAGGTGCGACACCCTTCTTTCCGTAGATAACTGCCGGAATTCTTCCGCTTCTTACGACTCTTCTGGATCCCGAAGAACCGAAGTCTTCTGTTCTGAGTTTAGCTGAGAGCACTTTTTCTGTAGCCATACTTTTTCTCCTTAACTCTCGTGGGATCACCCCACTACCATTGCCACGCCTGAAGGCGCCAGAAAGAATGATAGCTGATTCGCCTCCGATTAATCAAGCATCCTGATGAATAGGTGGTAGAATGAAGACATGATAATATATCACGGCAACGGCACTCCTGTATCTGAACCGAATCGGAAGAGGGGATTACGTCCGTATTTCGTAACGTCAGAAGACATCACCTATGCCGGAGAAAGGGCACAGTGGGCAATCCGGCATGTCGACGCCTGTGAATACAGTCCGATCACCTTCGTCTCCGGGTACGATTTCGATACTTCAGGGCTTTCCACAGCCGACTGCACCGTCCCCCCGGATAAGGAACCTTCCTTCTTCGAGCCCCTGTCTTCTCCCGCTTCTCTCTATGATGCTGTACTCCTTCCGCATCTCTCCGGCAGGGGAAACGCCGTAATCGAATCATATGTCGCAGAGAAGGAGGAGCTTGTTATCCGTGGAGAGGATGATGACGCTCTGAGATTCCGTACACTCGAAAAGCTTAACTCTCTTTCTCCGTCTCCCCGTACTGTTCTCATTGCCCCGCGCTCGTTTTCTAACCTCAGCTACCGCTCATGCCGTGTATACTCTGCTTCTCGGTACTGTAAAAAGGGGGGAGAGCATAAACTTCGAATACTACCAGAAGGCGGCAAAGGAAGCAGAATGCGATGAAAGCGGAGCTGTCATCTCCACTCCCGGTTACGACAGCGCCGGAGGATTCCTTCCAGACAAGATTCCGATACTCCTTTCCATCCTCCTCAGGCTCGAGCGTCACTACCCTTCATTCACCTCCGCCCTTCATGATTTCTACCTCAGCAATGCATACTCTTCTCTTTCCGACTATCAGGACCGCACCATACTCATGCTTCCCGTACACCGCTGCAGACTCTCATGCCTCGAACTCGGCCTCACGCCTCTTCCCTATACACCGCAGAGGGGAAAATACTCATCATTCAATCCTGAAGAAGGAAATCATCGGATACGTCGAGAGGAAGATTATCGTATCTCCGGAGAGGTCAATCGCAGGCATTGGATGTTAATTCCGACAAATCACTCAGTTATTTTCCTACAATCTGCTCAATATTTTTCCTGCAAAACGCTCAATATTTTTCCTGCAAATCACTCAATTCATTGACTAACTTCTGATATGATATTAAGATGACTACAGGATGAAATACTACAAGAGAATCGCAGACCGTGTACTGGAAGACTACCTGAAGCTGAGGGGAGCGGTCCTTATCGAAGGAATCAAATGGAGCGGCAAAACGACAACCGCAAAGCAGAAGGCTTTATCTGTTATTGATTTATCACTCCAGAAGGAAAGAGACAGAGCTGAAATTCTCGTCTACGAGGATCCCGGGAAACTCTTTTCCGGTGAAAAACCGATTCTCATCGATGAATGGCAGAAGGTCCCTGCAATCTGGGACACACTCAGAAGCGGGATAGATGCCGGTCATGCAAAAGGAACCTTCATTCTTACAGGTTCGACAAGCCAGACAAAGGCCGCCGGGAATCTCCGGATGCACTCGGGAGTCGGCAGAATAGGACGGATGAAGCTTCTGACAATGAGTCTCTGGGAGTCTGAAGACTCAAACGGAGACATCTCGCTCTCATCGCTCTTCGAAAACAACAGTCAGGAGATACAATCTGAAAGTTCTCACACACTCAGGGATATCGCATACCTTTCGGCAAGAGGCGGATGGCCCGAAGTAATCAGAATGGACAGAACTCTCGCGGAAAAGCAGGCACAGCTTTACATCGATGAGTTCTGTCAGAGTGATATACGCTCTGTCGACGGTCACAGACGTTCCGGTGACAAGATGAAGAAGATACTGAGATCATATGCACGGTTCTCCGGCTCTGCAGCTCCGGAATGTTCGATAGCGAATGACATCAGCAGCATATCGCAGAATACGCTCAGAGATTATATGGGAGTCCTCGAAGATCTCTTCGTGACAGACGAGACTCCGGCATGGAATCCGAACTTCCGCTCGGGCGCTGCAGTAAGAAGCTCCAGTACACGATACTTCACGGATCCGTCGATTACCTGCGCTTCACTCGGAATGGGGAGTGAGGATCTTCTCGATGATATCCGGACATTCGGTTTTGTCTTTGAGACACTCGTCATCAGAGACCTCAAGGCATATGCCATGGCTTTGAATGCCGACGTATTCCACTACAGAGACTCGGAAGGACTCGAATGCGACGCCGTACTCCACTGCAGAAACGGGAAGTATGCTCTCATTGAAGTCAAACTCAGCCAGGTGAGAGAAGATGAAGGTGCCGCGACACTGAAGGCACTTGAAAGGAAAATTGAAAGAAACGGAATGAAGAAACCGGATTTTCTGATGATCATAACCGGCACCGGCTATGCCCACAGACGCAGTGACGGAGTACTCTGTGTTCCCGTCGGCTGTCTCAAGGACTGAAAAGACCAGGAGCGCACGGGATCGAACCGTGATATGGAGAATCAAAATCTCCTGCCTTAACCATTGGGCTACGCCCCTGTGAAACAAGTGAAAGATAGCAGAAAAGAGAACTTCAGTCTATAAAGAGTTCACGGCATCCGAGGAATTCCGGCTCCCCGCCCTTCCATTCGTTACGGCTGAGTAAGAACCATACGCTTCCGCTTCCGGAGAGAGATAGGTAATCGTCCTTTCCGAGCTTCTTTCCGAGTTTTACGTACATCTCCGTCCCCTCGATTTTCTCGAAGTCGTTGGGGTACTTCTCCCTTGTCAGGGGACAGGAAATATCCTGAAGGGGATCCTGATTCAGGGAGAATGAATCCAGCTTTCCGTACGCTTCCCCTGTCGATACTCCGCTTCCTTCCGCCCTGAAGAGGGAGATGTATCTGTAGCTTGAAGGGAACTCTCGCTCCTCGATTATGTCTCCCGTTCCTTCAACGTAGGCAAAGCGGTATCCCGTGAGGAAGAAGGGAACGTCTGCCCCGACTGATGACGAGAGAGTCATGAGGGCGTCATCTGAAAGAGCGCGGAAATTGCTGTTGAGAGCCGTGAGCACGGCAGCAGCATCGCTGCTTCCGCCCCCCAGCCCCGCCTTCACGGGAATATGCTTCTTTATTCGTATTGAAGTGTGGAATCTCAAGCCCGTCTTTCTGCTGTAGAGTCCAACGGCCTTCTCCATTATATCCTCTGTGTTTTCCAGGTACCCGCCGTTGCCTTCGATTTCCACTCCGTCACCTTCGGAAAAGGAAATCCAGAGTTCATCGAAGAACGGAATGAGAAGGAAGTACGACGACAGCGTATGATACCCGTCATCCCTCTTTCCCGTAATTCTGAGACCTACATTCACCTTGGCCTTAGCCCTGAGATAATACACCATGCGAGAAGTGTAGCCAAAAATGAGCTCTTTGAATATTCTTTAGCCATGTCTCAGATCAGGGCTCTCATTCTAGATAAGGACGGCACTCTCTTCCCCTACTCCATATGGGCAGGTCCGATAAGACGCTGTCTCGAGGACAATCTTCCGACAGGAAAGAGAAGAAACAGAGAGGAAATCACAGACGCATTTCTTTCCGTTCTCTCGATTGAAAACGGAAAGATAAAGCCGGAGAGTCTCCTCTATGACAGGAAAAAGAGGCTGAAAGGCATTCTGAAACTTATTGGTTTAACACTGAAGTACCACCTGAGACCGATAGCAGCCGCAAGAGGATTTCTTAAGGTAAAGAGACGCTCAGAGTACGGCTTCAGGGAGGAACTTGAGAAGTACGACCTCACCGCAGTAAGAAACACACTTCAGACTCTGAAGAAAAAGGGGCTGGTTCTCGCGCTCTTCTCCAACGACTCTCCCCGCTCCGTCTCGATCATAATGGATGCTCTCTCGCCCTTCGTATTCGACTACTATGTCGATTCCTCATCCCGCATCAGAAAGCCCAGTCCTTATGCCGTCGGAGTCTTTGCAGAGCTCAACGGTCTGATGCCCGATGAAGTCGCCATTCTCAGCGATACTCCCGAAGACCTCGTGATGGCCCGGAAAGCCGGATGCGGGAATGTGATTGCAATAGAAGGCTCACTCGACGAAAAGACCCTCTCAGAGTACTCCGACAGAGTCATACACAGCTTTGAGGAAATACTCTCAGTGATTGACTGACCTCGTCTGGTAGCCGCACCTGGGGCAGAATACCGCGCCGTCCGTTATATGGTACGAACACCTGGGGCAGTCGAATTCGGGAATCACCTCCTCCTCTTCGACACGAGCCTCTTCCTCCTCTGCTTTCCTTGCCGCCAGAGCTTCCCTTCTCGCCTTCTCGAATTCCTCTCTCGTAAGCTTGATTACGACTGCTCCGTCCTTACTGAAGAGCTTGCGTCTCTTAATGTAATAGCAGAGAACGAAGACGGAGAATCCGATACCGAATGCCGATGCAAGAACGTACGAGGCAAGGTTCTCCTTCATATATAAATATAATGATACAGAGTTATCGACGATCTTTATCGCCATTAAAGCAACGAGAGCGAAGAACGCCGAACGCTTGAATCTCAGAAGGCCGCGGAACGTACAGAATACGAGAGCGAGTACGACGACACTGAAGATGAGCATCAGGATATTGAGGGTATCACACGCTACAGTCAGATTCCTGACGGCTACAAGGAGTGAATATATGCCGATGAATGTGTTTATCGGCATGACCACTGACGCGAAGAAGCGGTGGAAGCCGAGCTGTATCTTTTCCATAGAAATGAATATAACCCAAAACAGAGGAAGGGGCGAGAGAAAAGAGAAGCTATTTCCATGAAACAGGACATTGCGGCAAAGAAAAGAGGGACAGGCCGGATCGGCTTATCCCTCTTCACTTTATCTCATACTTTTACAGAAAGCAGAAAATCAGTAAGTCATGGTAGCAGGTGCATTCAGAAGTCTGAGCTCGACATTCTTTCCATTGACTGATGCACTCTTATAAGTTCTGTCAGCATTGAGATAATACGAAAGCTTATATGACTTGCCGTTTACTGTGAGGTCATATGAATATTCCGTATCGCGAGCAAGAGCTCTCGGCAAATAATCTGTTATCGAATAAGAACCGTTTATCGTGAGAGTACCGTCCTTCGGGGTTTCATCAGAACCTTCGGTATACTTATACTTTATGGAGACGTTGTCATAAGTAAATGTAGTCTTTTGGCCTTCAGTCTTTTCTGTCCGGACAAATTTGGCGTCGCCGGACGTAATAGTGATTTCACTATCGTTAATTTTGTTGACTGCTTCCTGCAGATAACTTTCGCTAATAGTGCATTCGTTTGTTGCTTCGTCATAGCCATTACTGATAGTCGCCAAATTACACTTGGCAAGAGCAGTCATGAATTCCTCGTAGGTCTCTACCATCTCCCCGGACTTGTCCTTCTCACAGGAAACAGAAGCTATGAGCATGATGGCGACAGATAATATTATCAATACTTTCTTCATTTTTTCTTTCCTCCTTTCTTTATCAGGTCTTACTTCTGATATAAAGAAGACCGTTCAAAAGTCTCACATCGACATCTTTTCCGTTTACGGAAACTGAAATGTACTTGACAGCCTTCAAATCAGCCTTAGTCGAATAGCTGTACACGGTTCCGTTCACAGTAAACTTGAATTCACCGGTCTGGACATCATCAGTTATCTGAAATTTTTGTGTTCCGCTGAAAGTAAGTTTATGCTCTGCGTCGTCGCCGGTCATCTTGTAGGTAATGACAACATCGTTGTAAGTCAAATCCATGACCTGATTACTGTCGTATGTGCCTGTTATACTGCCGCTGGCATCGGTTATTGAATCCACTTTACCTTCAACCCCGACCAGCTCCAGATAATCCTGAAGATTGGATTCGTATCTTAATGTATCCTTACTGACAGTAGCATTGACTTTATTAGATCCTTCGCCTGGAACCGTATATCCGGGAATACCTGATACGTTGCCGATAATCGCTGATGTTTTCCAATAATCCTCATAAACTGCTATGACTTCCTCACTCTTGTCCTTCTCACATGACGAAAAGGAAAAGACAAGAAGAACAGAAAGCAGCACAATCAAAATTCTCTTCATATTCATTTCTCCTTGAGAGTGGTATAAGTATATACGAGAGGGTGGGGTATCGTCAAATATTTAATATTATCCGCGTAATTTATTGTATCTGATGATTTTCATCATCTGAAAAATCGAAGAAAATGACCCGTTTTCTTTTTTTAGTGTGTGATTTGACACAGAAAAACAAAAAAACAGGGCCGGAAAGTATACTCCAACCCTGTAGAAGTGCAGATATATATCTCAGGAGCCCCCGTTTCCGGAGGCTCTGTGTCTTATTTCGGGATAACCCGCATGAACTTCTTCTTGCCGCTCTTGAGAAGGAACGCTCCGTCGTCGGCATCGGAGAGGGTGTAGACCGTCTTGATGTCCGTCACCTTCTTTCCGTTGACTTCGGCTCCTCCCTGCGTCACGAGGCGTCGTGCGTCTCCGTTTGAGGATGTGAGACCGCTCTTCGTGAAGAGGTCGAGTACTCCGATTCCGTTCTCGAAGAGGGACTTCTCGAGTTCGACGGTGGGGAGGTTTGCGCTGCTGCCGCCGCCCTGGAAGAGCGAAAGCGCTGCATCCTTCGCCTTCTCGGCTTCCTCTTCGCCGTGGATGATCCTGGTTACTTCGTATGCAAGTCTTGCCTTTGCGTCGTTGATGTTCCTCTGCGGATCCTCGTATTCCTTTATCTCGTCGAGGTCCATGAATGTGAAGAGCTTCATGAACTTGATTGCATCAGCATCCGCAACGTTTCTCCAGTACTGGTAGAAATCGTAGGGTGAGTAGAGGTTCTTATCCAAAAAGACAGCACCCTGCTCGCTCTTACCCATCTTCTTGCCGTCAGCACGCATGATGAGATTGAAGGTGAGACCGAAGCACTCCTCTCCTCCCATTCTCTGAATGAGATCGATTCCCGCAACGATGTTGCCCCACTGGTCTGCGCCGCCGATCTGGAGGCGTGTTCCGAGTCTCTCGTTGAGCATCTTGTAGTCGTAGGACTGGAGAAGCTGATAGTTGAACTCGATGAAGCTCAGGCCCCTCTCGAGTCTCTGCTTGACACCTTCGAAGGTGAGCATGCGGTTGACCGAGAAATACCTGCCGACATCTCTCAGGAACGAGATGTAATTGAGGTCGACGAGCCAGTCGGCGTTGTTCGCTATCACGGCCTTTCCGTAACCCTCGGGGGGATTCTCGGAGAAGTCGACGACTGTCGCGAGCTGCTTTGCGATATTCTCCGCATTCCTGTTGATCTCCTCAACCGGGAGAATCTTTCTCATCTCCGTCTTTCCCGACGGGTCTCCGATGAGGCCCGTACCGCCGCCGACGAGGGCGACGGGTCTGTGACCGTACATCTGGAGGTGGTGCATGGCAAAGAAGGGAACGATGTGTCCCACATGGAGCGAGGGGCCCGTGGGGTCCGTGCCGCAGTAGAAGGAGACACTTTCCTTATCCATGAGGTCGCTCAGACCGTCGAGGTTTGTGCAGTCCTTCACGAATCCTCTGTCGAATAATACCTGGAGGGCCTTGTTCATACTCTCTTATACTCCTTCATTCTGTCCTTGATGAAAGAAGCGAGCGAATCTACGGAGACTCTCTCCTGCTTCATGGAGTCGCGGAAACGTACCGTGACCGTCTGGTCCTCGAGTGTCTGGTAGTCGACCGTGACACAGTACGGAGTTCCGATCTCGTCCTGGCGGCGGTATCTTCTGCCGACGGCGCCGGACTGGTCATAGTAGGTCGTGAAGTCGTCTCTGAGCGAGTGCTCGAGCTTCTGTGCGTATTCTCCGAGACCGTCCTTCTTGACGAGCGGGAGAACTGCAACCTTGACCGGTGCGATGACCGGATGGAAGTGGAGAACGGTTCTCGTATCTCCTTCGGGAGTCGGCTCCTCGTCGTAAGCATCGCTGAGTGCCATGAGGACGTTTCTCGTGAGACCGGCTGATGTCTCGACGACATAGGGGATGTATCTCTCGTTTGTTTCGGGATCGAGGTACGTAAGATCCTTGCCGGAGAACTTCGTATGCTGTGTGAGGTCGTAGTCCGTTCTGGAGTGCACACCCTCGAGTTCCTGCCAGCCCATCGGGAAGAGGAACTGGATGTCGTATGCGTCCTTTGCGTAGAATGCGAGCTCGTCCGGTCCGTGCTGGTGCCATCTCAGATGCTCCGGATGGATACCCATCTTGGAGTAGAACTTCATTCTCTCCTCTCTCCAGTAGGGGAACCATTCCTCGTCGGTACCGGGTCTGCAGAAGAACTGCATCTCCATCTGTTCGAATTCGCAGGAGCGGAAGATGAAGTTCTTGGTTGTGATCTCGTTTCTGAAGGACTTACCTACCTGTGCGATTCCGAAGGGAACCTTCACTCTGCTCGACTGGAGGATGTTCTTGTAGTCTACGTAGATTCCCTGTGCCGTCTCGGGCCTCAGGTAGACAACAGATGCCGCATCCCTGTTGGCACCGATATGTGTCTCGAACATGAGGTTGAAGTTCCTCGGCTCCGTAAAGGAATTTTTGTTGCCGCATACCGGGCACGGTGCGGTGAGGTCGATCTGGTCGGCGCGGAAACGCGACTTGCAGACCTTGCAGTCGACCATCGGGTCGGTGAAGTTCGATACGTGGCCAGATGCCTCCCAGACCCTGGGGTGCATGAGAATGGAAGCGTCGAGGCCGACGATGTTGTCGTGCATTCTCGTCATTTCCTTCCACCAGAAATCACGGATGTTGTTCTTGAGTTCCACGCCCATCGGACCGTAGTCGTAGGCACCGTTGAGGCCGCCGTATATTTCGGAGGACTGGAATATGAATCCCCTTCTCCTGCACAGCGATATGATCTTGTCCATTGTTACTTCAGTCATTCTATTATTTCTCCTTTAAGAATCTTACAGCTCTCTCGAGTCTCTTCCTGCATTCAGCGTTGCCGAGGAGTCTTATCGAATCGAAGAGCGGAAGCGATACAGTCGATGCGGTGAGCGCAACGCGGATAGGCTGGAAGACACCGTTGACCTTGATTCCGAGTTCCCTGCTCAGTGCGCAGAGCTCCTCCTCGATATCCTTCTCGTCCTTTCCGTTCTCGACGCCCGACATGAGGATTCCGGATCCTCTTTCGAGTGCCTCGAGTGTCTTCTCCTCGTCAGAGCCCTTCGCGACATACACAGCCCTGTCCTCGACGGGCCTGTCCTCGAAGAGGAACCTGGTGAGAGGCACCGAGTCCGAAAGGGTCTTCATTCTCTCTCTCACGCTCGGCATGAGGGAAAGTATGTATTCCTTCTCCTTTTCCGTCGGCTCGGGAGACACGAATCCCTCCTTCTGGAAATAGGGCATGCAGAGAGATGCGAGTTCCTCGTTGCTCTTCTGTCTTATATACTGGCCGTTGAACCAGTCGAGCTTTCCGTAGTCGAACTTCGCCGGTGCGGAATGGATGTTCTCCAGTCTGAAGCACTTCTCGAGGTCCTCCTTCGAGAAGAACTCCGTCTTGTCGTCGAGCGCCCAGCCCACGAGAGTGACGTAGTTGATGATCGCTTCGGGAAGGTATCCCTTCTGTCTGAAATCCCTGACGGCAGTCGAGCCGTGGCGCTTGCTGAGCTTCTGGCCGTCCTTTCCCATGACCATCGGAAGATGGCAGTAGATCGGGGGCTCCCAGCCGAATGCCTCATAGAGAAGAATATGGAGAGGCCCCGAGGGAATCCACTCCTGGGCACGCATGATGTGCGTGATTCCCATCATATGGTCGTCGATGACGTTTGCAAGATGATATGTCGGGAAACCGTCGCTCTTGAGGAGAATCGGGTCGGGAGAGACATCCCTGTTCTTTCGTGTTATGTCGCCCATCAGGACGTCGTGGAACGTCGTCTTGCCTTCGGTGGGGACGCGGAGTCTGATTACGGGCTTTATACCCTGTGCCTCGAGCTCCCTTCTCTCCTCCTCTGTGAGATTGGCACAGTGTCTGTCATAGCCCTGGTACTGGCTCTTGGAGGCAACCTGCTCCTCTCTCAGTTTCTCGAGTCTCTCGGGAGAGCAGTAGCAGTAGTATGCCTTGCCGTCCCTGACGAGCTTCTCGGCGTATTCCTTGTAGATGTCGAATCTCTCCGACTGTACGTACGGACCGTACGGACCGCCGACGACGGGACCTTCATCCCACTTTATTCCGAGCCAGTCGAGTGTGTCGTAGAGGTCCTGCAGGGATTCCTCCGTATACCTCTCGCGGTCGGTATCCTCGATGCGGAGAATGAACTTTCCCCCCATGGATTTAGCGAAAAAATAGTTGAACAGGGCGGTTCTTATCCCGCCGATATGCTGCAGCCCAGTTGGAGACGGGGCGTAGCGGACACGAACTTCCATCGTTTTCTCCTGAGAAATTATGATAGTGGAATTCTAAACTGTTGAGCAGAAAAGGACAACACACCCCGGCTTTCAGAATCGAACTTCTCTTCAAAACACCGGAACAGGGAGATTCTTCAGCTTTCTTCCCGATTTCTTTGACATAAACGGCCGGAAAAAAGCCTTAAATAGTATGAGAAGAAAAATATTCATCAGCAGAACGACGGAAAACAGAGTCCTGAGGCGCATCGACCTCTTCAGAACGAATGTACCTCCTGAGTTCGGAGAGGAACTGAAATCAATATGCATGTACGACATAGGACTCCCGAACAAAACGATAACCTTCTCCCTGCACACTCCCCCTGTCTTCAGAGAGCTCGGCATGTCTGATTACCCCATGATGATGTACCGGGACAAACTTGCAAGGGGACTGTATCTCATAAGTACGGAGGAACACGGACACATGGAGAGTCTGGACAAGAACATAGTCAAGGAAACTGTTCTCAGGATTGCAGATCCGATTGCGGTATTCGACTCAAAACAGAAAGGCAGGCTCGTTGCCCTTTATGATATTGAGGATCTTCATGGTAATTGGATTATCGTCAGCATTCTTCCTGATAAAAACCGGAGAGCATCATCTATAAACCTCATAACAAGCATATACGGCAAAGACCGTGATTACGTATTAACAAAATGGTGTCTTGACGGCTTACTACGTTATTTTAACGACAAAAAAATGAAGGCGCTGACTGTTAGGCTCCGATTGCCATCAGTGAGTTTCTCCTTCATGCTCTCAAGATAGCCTCCCTCGTCCCAGCTGTCAATGCCGCGGCACAGAAGAATCCCGGTCTGTTTTCCTCACTGAATTGTCTCATTACGACCTTGAACATAAATATTCCGGATTTTGAGAATAAATATTCATGATTTTTAAATTTTTATGCATATTTTCTCAGATTTACTTGACAGCATTGCATATTTATCAATAATGAATGCAAATTTATTTAGAGAGGTATTCATACTATGGATAAGAAAGATATCAAGAAGATCGTTCTCGCATACTCCGGCGGACTCGATACGTCAATAATAATTCCCTGGCTCAAGGAAAACTACAACAACCCCGAAATCATCGCTGTTGCCGGCAACGTCGGACAGGCTGACGAACTCGAGGGACTCGAGGAGAAGGCACTCAAGACGGGAGCGAGCAAGCTCATCGTCGCAGACCTCGTCGACGAGATGGTGGACGAGGTGATCATACCCGCCCTCAAGATGGATGCGAAATACGAGACATACCTTCTCGGTACGGCTTTCGCACGCCCCGTCATCGGCAAGAAGCTTGCCGAGATAGCACTTCAGGAGGGCGCGGACGCAATCTGCCACGGCGCAACCGGAAAGGGTAACGACCAGGTGAGATTCGAACTTGCAATCAAGCGCTTTGCTCCGGACATGAAGATCATCGCTCCCTGGAGAGAATGGAAGATCAAGTCCCGCGACGAGGAAATCGACTATGCAGAGGCTCATCATGTTCCTCTCAAGATAAGCAGGGAGACCAACTACTCCAAGGATAAGAACCTCTGGCATCTGAGCCATGAAGGTCTCGATCTCGAGAACCCGGCAAACGAGCCCGACTACGACAAGCCGGGATTCCTGGAGATGGGAGTTTCTCCGTTCAAGGCACCGGACAAGCCGACCTATGTCACACTCTCCTTCGAAAAGGGTGCTCCCGTTGCAATCGACGGAGAGAAGATGAAGGCCAGCAAGATTATCGAGAAGCTCAACAAGCTCGGCGGCGAGAACGGAATCGGAATCATCGACATCGTCGAGAACAGACTTGTCGGAATGAAGGACAGAGGCGTCTACGAGACCCCCGGCGGAACGATTCTCTACAAGGCTCACGAACAGCTCGAGATGCTCACGGTTGACAAGGACACACTCCACGAGAAGGAGAAGCTTGCCATCGTAATGGCTGACCAGATCTACAACGGAAAGTGGTACTCGAGCCTCACGAACTCCCTCATCGCATTTGCGGACGAAGCGAACAAGTACGTAACGGGAGATGTGAAGCTCAAGCTCTACAAGGGAAACATCATCCCCGCGGGAACGACCAGCCCCTACTCCCTCTACAGCGAGAACCTCGTCACATTCGGCGAAAGCGACTACGACCAGGCGGGTGCAGCGGGATTCATCAACGCATGGGGACTTCCGACGAAGGTCGAGGCTCTGAGAGAACAGGGAAAGCTCTGATATAGAGGAAAAGAAAATGTCAAAGATGTGGGTCGGCAGAACCGACGGTAATACAGATAAACTTGCAGACGTCTTCAATTCATCCATCTCTTTCGATAAGAGGATGTATAAGGAAGACATCACGGGAAGCACGGCCCACGCCCTCATGCTCGCATCAAAGGGAATCATCACTCCCGGCGAAGCGGAGAAGATCGTGGAGGGACTCGGAACGATTCTCGACGACATCGAGAGCGGAAAGCTCGAAATCGACGGAAACGCCGAAGACATCCACATGTTCGTCGAGGAGGAGCTGACGAAGAGAATCGGAGAAGAAGGAAAGAAGCTTCATACCGCCCGGAGCCGCAACGACCAGGTGGCACTGGATCTCAGGATGTACCTCAGGTCCGCACTCTCAGACGTCTCCTCCCTCGTGAAAGCACTCATCGAGGCACTCACGAAGAGAGCGGAGGAGTACGGGGACGCCATAATGCCGGGCTACACGCACCTTCAGCGTGCGCAGCCCGTGACCTTCGGCCACCACCTCCTTGCGTACTCGATGATGCTCCTCAGGGACATGGACAGGATCAAGGCTGCCCTCGCGAGGATGAACGTCTCCCCGATAGGCTGCTGTGCGCTTGCCGGAACGACATACGACACGGACAGGTACTTCGAAGCGGAGAAGCTCGGATTCGACGGAATATGTCTCAACAGCATGGACGGGGTATCCGACAGGGACTTCGTCGTGGAGACGCTTTCCGTCCTCTCCATCATCATGATGCATCTCTCGCGTCTGAGCGAGGAGCTCATCCTCTGGACAAGCTGGGAATTCGGCTTCGTCGAACTCGATGATGCCTACACCACCGGTTCCTCCATAATGCCCCAGAAGAAGAACTCGGACATGGCCGAGCTCATCAGGGGAAAGACGGGACGCGTCTACGGAACGCTCATGGCCATGCTGACGACGCTCAAGGGGCTTCCGCTCGCCTACAACAAGGACATGCAGGAGGACAAGGAAGGCCTCTTCGACGCCCTCGATACCACAGAAATGTGCCTTGAGGTGATGACCGGCATGATATCAACCCTGAAGGCAAGGACGGAGAAGATGAAGGCAGCGGCATCCGGAGGCTTCATAAACGCCACGGACCTTGCGGACTATCTCGTGAGAAAGGGCCTTCCCTTCCGCTCCGCCTACCGGATATCCGGTGCGATAGTCGCAGAGTGCATCGAAAGGCACCTGGTGCTGGAGACACTTCCGCTCGAGGATTACCGCCGCCACTCGGATCTCTTTGAAAGTGATGTCTACGAGGCCGTTGACCTCGAGACATGCGTAAGGAAAAGAATAAGTACCGGGGCTCCCGGAAAGATTCAGGAACAGATTGACTATATAAGGAAAAAGCTAAATGAAGACTAAGAAAGCACTCATCATCCTTCTCTCACTCGTTTTGACTGCATCGATGTTCACGTCCTGCTCAAAGAGCGGAACGACACTTGCCTCCGTTCAGAAGAAGGGAAAGCTCAGCATCGCAACAAGCCCCGACTTCCCGCCGTTTGAATCGCTGACGGACAGCACGACAGTCGAGGGAATCGAAATAGATATTCTCCAGATCATCTGTGAGAAGCTCGGCGTAAAGCTCGAGATCAACCAGATGGACTTCGACTCCGTCCTCCCCGGCGTCCAGGCAGGCAAGTTCGATGTCGGTGTCTCGGGAATCACGGTTACCGAGCAGAGAAAGAAGAACGTTCTCTTCACCGATCCCTACTGCCTTGCGGCACAGGCCATCGTCGTTACCGAGGACAGCTCCATAAAGAGCAAGGCTGACCTCGCAGGAAAGAAGGTCTCCGTACAGACGGGAACTACAGCCGAATCCTACACAATGGAGAACGGCTACTCTGTCTCCTCCTTCTCTGCAAACAGTGACGCGGAGGCTGCCCTCACCTCGGGCAAGGTCGATGCATGGGTAATCGACGACCTCACGGCAGCGGAGATGGTCAGGGCATACAACGAAACGGCATCGGTCAAGCTCGTCATACTCGACGAAGCAATGACGACAGAGCCCTACGCATTCGCATTCGCACTCGGAAGCGACGACCTCGTCAGGGAAGTCAACGGTATTCTCGATACACTGATAGCCGACGGAACAGTCAAGGCGATCTTCGAGAAGTACGACGCTCCGTACACGAGTCCCGAAAGCAACTGATAAGGAAAAGACTTTGACAAACTGGTTCAACAAACTGTATGAAACCTTCATAGAGACCGGCTATTACTCGCTGATGCTAGAAGGTTTCAAGAATACTCTCATAATCACCGTCGGCGCACTCTTCATAGGAGTCGCCATCGGTACGGTTATAGCCGTCATAAAATATCTTTCGGAAGACAACGCTGTACTGAAGGTCATTTCGAAGATTACAGATATCTATGTCACGGCCGTCAGAGGAATACCCGTTGTCGTACTCCTTCTGATCTTCTATTTCATAATAATGACCCGTGCGGACGGTATAACGGTGGGAATCCTGACATTCGGAATAAACTCCGGTGCATACATGGCCGAGCTCATCAGAAGCGGCATAAACGCCGTGAACCCCGGCCAGATGGAGGCGGGACGCAGTCTCGGAATGTCGAGGATGCAGGCGACAAGGAAGATCATACTTCCCCAGGCCCTGAGATACATCCTCCCCGCCATCGGCAACGAGCTCATAGCACTTCTCAAGGAAACCGCAGTTGCGGGCTATGTCGCGGTGGTGGACCTCACGAGAGCGGGAAACCTCGTAAGGAACAACACCTACGATGCAGTCAATCCGCTTCTGATTGTCGCCCTGACCTATCTTGTACTGGTCGTGGGTCTCTCGAAGATTCTCGGAAGACTCGAAAGGAGGATGAGACATGCTGAAAGTAAGTAACCTCACGAAATCCTTCGATTCACTCGAAGTTCTGAAGGGAATCAACTGCGAAATAAACAAAGGCGATGTCATCTCGGTAATCGGCCCCTCGGGAAGCGGCAAATCAACATTCCTCAGGTGTCTCAACCTCCTCGAGAAGCCCACCTCGGGCTCGATCAACTTCGAGGGCGACGAGCTCACCGACAGAAAGACCGACCTCAACAGACACCGCCAGAAGATGGGAATGGTCTTCCAGCAGTTCAACCTCTTCCCGCACATGACGGTTCTCGACAACCTGACGGTAGCCCCGGTCATGCTGAAGAAGATGACAAAGGAGGAAGCCGAGAAGAAGGGAAAGACACTGCTCAAGCGTGTAGGACTCCTGGAGAAGGCCGATGCCTGGCCGGACGAACTCTCGGGGGGACAGAAGCAGAGAGTCGCAATAGTCAGAGCGCTCTGCATGGAACCCGATGTCATGCTCTTCGACGAGCCGACAAGCGCTCTCGACCCCGAGATGGTCGGAGAGGTACTCGACGTAATGAAGGAACTGGCGGAGACCGGCATGACGATGGTTGTCGTCACACACGAGATGGGCTTTGCAAGAGAGGTTTCCTCCCGCGTACTCTTTCTCGACGAGGGAGTGATTGCGGAAGAGGGAACACCGGAGGAGATCTTCTCGCACCCGAAGTGCATGAGGCTGAAGACATTCCTCTCGAAGGTATTATAAGGAACAAGGTGGAAATATGAATCTGAAGAACAGAAACTTTCTCAAGCTGCTTGATTACACTCCCGAGGAAATACAGGGACTGATCAATCTCGCACTCACTCTCAAGGATGAAAAGAAGAAGGGAATCGCACACGACATGTGCAGGGGGAAGAACATCGCCCTCATCTTCGAAAAGACATCGACACGGACACGCTGCGCCTTCGAAGTCGCCGCTGCGGATCTCGGAATGCACTCCGTATACCTCGACAGCAAGTCCTCGCAGCTGGGGAAGAAGGAGTCGATTGCCGACACCGCCAGAGTCCTCGGAAGGATGTTCGACGGAATCGAATACAGAGGCTTCGGCCAGGAGAGAGTCGAAGCTCTCGCGAAGTATGCCGGAGTCCCTGTCTGGAACGGACTCACGAACGAATTCCATCCCACACAGATTCTCGCCGACTTCATGACGATACAGGAGCATTTCGGCTCCCTCAGGGGAATAAAGCTCTGCTACATCGGAGACGCGAGGTTCAATATGGGTAACTCCCTCATGGTCGGAAGCGCGAAGATGGGAATGAATTTCACGGCATGCGCTCCAGAAGGTTACTTCCCCTCCTCATCCCTTACAGAGGAATGCAGGAAGATTGCTTCGGAAACCGGGGCGACTATCACGTTCGAGACCGACCCGATTAAGGCGACAGAGGGCGCCGACGTCATCTATACGGACGTATGGGTGAGCATGGGAGAGCCGGACGAGGTATGGGCGGAGAGGATAAAGCTCCTCACCCCGTACAGAGTGACGGAGAAACTGATGAAGAACGCAGGAGAGCAGTGCCGCTTCATGCACTGTCTTCCCGCCTTCCACGATCTCGAGACCGAGACGGGAAGAAGCGTATATGAGAAATACGGAATAGACTGCATGGAAGTCGAGGACGCCGTCTTCGAAAGCGGAAAGTCCATCGTATTCGATGAAGCTGAAAACAGAATGCACACAATAAAGGCAGTAATGGCTGCAACTCTTTAAAGTGTATTTATTTAAGCAGGCAGCCCCGTGAGATTCTCCGGGGCTGTCTTTTTTCGATGAAAAGTTCAGGTTACATCACCATGTCGCTTCGTGAAGAACGTTGAGAAGGTCTATTCTCGACTTGACTCCCGTCTTCTGGAATATGTTCGCGATGTGGTTGTTGACGGTGTTTACGCTGATCTTGAGTTCGAATCCTATTTCCTTGTTGGTCATGCCCTTCTTGATGAGCTTTATGACCTCGAACTCCCTTTCGGTTATTCTGAACTCGGCAAAGTCCTCGCACTTCGGCTCTCCCGTCCTCGTCTTCTTCCTGCTGTCCTCCTCGGCCTTTTCGATTGCGAGGAACATGAAAACCAGATGCATTATGTAATATGCAAGCTCGATTATGCAGAACGAAAGACTTCTCAGATCCTTGAAGACGGCGGAGAGTACAAGAAGCGGAACAGTCGAGAGGCTGATTATCGTAAAGGTGAATACCGCATGTTTCACGAGCTTGTTCTCGATTGAATTGCGTGAAATCATCATCACGACGAAGCAGTATATGACATTGACTGCGGCAATCAGGGTCTGCAGGGACTCAAGAAGCGGCACATCAATCACGGTCGTCACGACTGCTGAAGCGCAGTAGCATACGCCGACGGCGAATGTCAGGACGATCTCGAGTTTCGACATCGGACGCGCGACAAGCCAGGTTGCGAAGCGGCAGATGAAGACCACGAGAAAGGATGTGTCTATTATGTAGAACGCATCGAAGACGTAGTTGAGCACAAGAAGCGGGACTCCCGTGAAGAGGTGCCCCGCAACTATTTTCAATGTATAGAATACCGCCATCCCCAGGAGAGTCGAAGCAAGCACAATGTTCCACTGTACCCACTTGTCCCGGTTCTTCTTTGCAAGAATGATTGCAAGCGACAGGTTCATCGATACTATGACGAGAGCCGCCATAGAAACAATAACGGCAGCCTGTGTCATCAGAATCTGTTTCTTGCCTGGCTCATGTTCGCCTTGCCGCAGACAGCCTTCATGTCGTCAAAGAAGTCCGAAAGCGTCGTAGCCCTGAAGCCCGTGTCCATCTCTGCCATGTCGTTGTATGTGCGGGCGTTCTGGTCTGCCACAGCGAGCCTGGGGTAGATCTTGAAGTTGATGTTGAGTCCGTCGGTGAGGAAGTACTTCGAGCTCAGTTCGAAGCCCGGGAAGGAAGCCTGAACACGCTTCAGGAGTTCCTCCTTCGTGGAAATCTTTCTCGGAGATGTCTCGAAGAGTGCGAAATAGAGCTCGAAGGAAGGAGCGAAGTAAAGCATCTTCACCTTCTTCTTCTCCGCCGTCTCCTCGCTTCTCGCAACGTCCTCGATTGTTGCAGATACGTCATCGAGACCGAAGACACACCATACGGAAGTATACTTGCCCCTGTTTCTGAGAGCACCTGCCTCCGAGAGGAGCCTGTCGAGATTGTTCGCAGAAGCCTTCTGGACGGTGAGGTTGGAATATCTGCAGTCCTTTCTGAGCTGGGAGAAGAAGATGGCTTCAGCCTCCGTAGCACAGAGCATGAGCATCGAGCCCTTTGCTTCGACCTTGTTCTTTTTTCTGATGTTCATTATTTTCCCTCCTTGTTCTGGAAGCAGAAGTCGCTTTCGATCGGAAGTGCTCCGAATACACCCTGGAGGTATGCGTCATAGATGCTTACCTTGCTTCTCACACCTCTGAAGTCGGAGAGTGCGACGAACTCGGTCGAGCTGTCTTCACCCTTCTCGGCGAACCAGACGGAATCCTTTCTCATGAGACCGTTTTCGAGAAGTGCGGGGTTGCAGTCGACGACGATGAGCTGGCTGAGGGTATCGTTGGCATGGAAGAGCTCGACGATGTGTCTCAGGACATACGGATGCAATAGCTGTCCGAAATCGTCGATGACGATTACCTTCTCCGAGATGAAAGCCTGGAAGAACGAGACTGCGATGAGTACGAGTCTTCTCAGGGAGAGCGACTCGTTCATGAATGTCTGGCCGTAAGCCTCGGTTCCCTTCGCGTTGACGAAGCAGTGGCTTATACCGACAGTCTCCATTCCCTTGTCGTTTCTGATTACCTGGAGGCGGTAGATGTCCGTGACATCGAGTGCCCAGAGGAACGATACAATCTGATCGGACCAGTCGGGATGAGCCTTGAGTGCCTCGATGATGACCTTCTCCGCATTCGCACCGTAGCCGAGGGGAAGAACATCGAGCGTATTCTCGAACCAGGAGTAGACCTCGCCAGCCGTCTGGCCGCCCTTGAGAGCAGCACCCGCGAGGAAGGATCTGTCTTCCTGGAGCTTCGCAGCCTGTCTCTTCTTCTCGCCTCTGTAGTACTTGCCGAAGCGGTATGTGTACGCGCCGTCCTTATAGAGGCGTTCGAACATTATCTTCTTCGAGCCGTTGATCGTATAGTACAGGGACTCCTCGTAGAAGCGTTCCTGGGTTGCCTTCATCGTATATGTCGCGATTACGCTCGGCTGGTTCTCGTCACCGCTGACGCCCTTCTCGAGAAGGATGTCCATCGAGATTTCCGACGGCCTCGTCTTTCCGTCTCCGTATGCGAAGGCAGCCTTCGAAAGATACCTTCTGAGGGGATTCGGTGAATCCTCCGGAGCGAACATTATGCCCTTCACAGCTTCGAGGGCTCTGACGAATGTACTCTTACCCGCACCGTTGGGGCCGATGATTGCGCTGGATTTGAGAACGTTGAATTTATCTGTTCCCTCGATTGTCTTGGATAAGTCCAGTCTCTTGTCGCCGAGTGCGACGAAAGAAATAGTCTGGGGATCCTTCACAGACTTGTAGTTTGCAAGTGTCATTGACAGCAGCATGGTCTTTCCTCCATTTACCTATGAATAATACCAGAACTCCCGGAAAATGCAAAAACCGGCGGGAACGGCACAAGAGAGACAAATGATGTCCCGTACATAAAGAAATAAATACCCGGAAATGAATGCTTTTTAAGCAGTAAACTTCATTTTTAGTATGTTAAATCTTATTTACAGAACATCAATACCAAAATATTTCAGATTTTTACTTAACAAATATTAAGCACTTCTTCAGAAGAGATAGCTGTACGGAGAAACCGCCTCCGTCGCAGTCGAGTCGCTCTTGGGTTCGTACTGTTTCTTCGCTTCCTCGTTCTTCGCCTTCAGGGCCGTGAGGCGCGAGTAGAATCTGTCGACCTCCCTGTCATCCAGACCGTTCGAACGTATTTCGCCGAGAATCTCCAGGGCTCCCTCGTAGTCGCTGCGGGACGCAAGGATGAGCGCGGCATTGTAGCCGGAAGGCACATGCCGGGAATTCTCCCATGCATTCCTGAAGAGTTCGAGGGCGTAGTCGAAGTTGTCGTTCTTCGCAGCCTTGTAGGCCTCCTCCACGCTCTCGTTCTTCGGACTGTTGTCCTTGAAGGTGACCTCGGCATATCTTCTCGTCGGGATGAAGTCTTCGATTATCCCGCTTATCTTGTCGGAGAGCGCTCTCTGTACGAGCTCCTGCTCGGAAAGAATCGATTTGAAGTAGTAGTACCTGGGGTCGAAGGACTCGTGGGACACGGCGGAAGTACTGTATTCCTTTATTGCGACGATTCTGTTCGTGGCAGTGTCGAGAACGGTGAGGGTGAACGAGATATCGACAGTTCTGTAGAGAGTATATACAACCTTCTCCGTTCCCCTGCTGTCCTTCACGATATCCATATCGATGTATTCGTCGCTTCTGAGAGATGTGATTCTCGGAACGATGAGCGCATCTACTCCGTCAGCCTTCAGCATTTCGGAAGGGTCACGGCCGATCTTATAGAGGGAGATGTATGTATCTGTCTTGTCTCTCGAGAGTGTTGAATAGTATGAGGATGAAGCAAAGACCTTCTCCACCATTCTCGAGAGCTCGCCTGCCGTCGTGGAATTGACGGAGTCATAGCTGTACGAAGTGGCGTAATTGTAGATGACGAACCTCGAATCACCGTAGAAGTCGTCTATGTATCTTATGAAGCGCGGAAGGCTCTGATAGCCGTCATATTTCGATGCCGATGCGACCGCCACGGAGCGGTACTGACTCATGTTTATGTTGCTCGGCTGCGTATAGGGAATGCTGAGACTCGTCTGGCATGACGCACATAAAACAATCACTGCCAGGAGTAATGTAATCAGAATGTTTCTTCTCATAATCTGTCCTTTCAGTCAGTATACAGAAAAGAAGTCAGCCGAGAAAGATGCGCGTCCTCCCCTTCAGCATCGACAAAAAACCGGAGGTTTCCCTCCAGTTTTGGCGGACCATATGTCCAGCCCATGAGACAGCCCTCCATTAACGGTCGGGCCTTTTTACTTAAGCAATAATTTTGTCCCATAACCACATTTTTAAAGCAACACTAAATTTAAATTCATCAATACTTCAGACGTAATCTTTTCTTCTCAACCATCAGCTTTCCAAAATCTTTTCCATCTACTTCTTTAAGACGAATCCGCTTAAATCTCCTTTCACCTCCCAGACACAGCATTTCGCCCCTTGAGAGATTGCCCCTATCAAACTTTATTCGACGAAGAAGGCGAAGGTGCAGCCTCAAAGCTGAGGGGTCAATACCCTGCGGCTTGCTGCGGCTGAGTCCGTAAACCCATAGCGGTTTTCCAGAAGACGACAGCTAAGTCGTATGCTGCGGAAGACCATCGACTTTTGTAAGAAATAACTCAGGTTCACCTTTATGAATCCGACGATTTCATTTACAGGGAACCGCTGCACATCCTCTTTTGTCTTGTTTTTTCTTTTTACGGAAAACTCAACATGCGACACATCAAGATGATTGAAGAAAGACGAAAAGTACATCAGAAGCTTCTTCCTGTTCTCAAGGGACTCCCCTTCGTATTCGTCCTTGCCGTGAATGGGCGGCCCGGTATGGAAGCAGTGACGGGGATAACCCAGGCGTGAGAACTCCTCCTCAAGCTTCTCCTCTTCTTCCTCTGTACTGACACAGCTTTCCCTGAGAACGAAACACATGATGTACCATGCCGATGAGGATGCACGGCTGTCGGGATTCCCCGATTCGTCGATATGTATGTCAAGTTCCCGCTCTTCTCCGAAGGCGTACTTCGCCTCGCAGAGTTCATCGACTCTGCTCTCGCGGATTACCGCCTCGCAAATGCTGCCGATTCCGTCCACATCGGCCTCCACTGCGTCACATATATATCTGTATGGCACGGAAAGCGGAAGCTGTGTCGGAATTTACATGAGGTCTTTTTTTGCTCCGGCATTTTCCGGGTCTCGACAATGTCGGGGGAATTCCTATAATCCATAACTATGGGACCCGATGATTACGAAGAGTACGAAGATGACGAATCCGGAGAAAGAATCGTCATCGAAAACAGGATCGATGAAGACAACCTCGCTGACCTCGAAGAGGATCAGATGGAGGATCTGGAGGACGAGGCATTCGACCTCGATTTCTGACAATGTCAAGGCTTCTGATAGATAAATCGAGACTACCCTTCGATTCGAAGTACCTCAGAAATCTTATTCTTCCCCTCGTGGCCGACACGGCGCTCTCCGTTGCCGTCGGCATGGCGGACACGCTCATGGTCGCGCAGGCGGGAGAGGCGGCAGTCAGCGGCGTCAGCTGCGTCAATTCGATACAGACTCTTCTCGTCCAGATCATAATGGCATTCGCCACCGGTGGAAGCGTTGTTGCATGTCAGCTTCTGGGAATGGGAGAGAAGGAAAGAGCGAGAAGAAGCTGCAAGCAGCTGATGAACCTTGTTCTGGCATTCTCAATCGTGACGGCGGGCCTGTTACTCATATTCAGAAACGAAACCATCGATTTCATATACGGAACAATTGAGAAGGACGTATTCGACTCCGCCGTGGCCTACGCAATCCCGATTCTCCTGAGCATGCCCTTCTATGCCGTCATGAGTGCGGCGAACGCAGTCAGCCGCTCGATGGGGCGCAGCCGCATAACGATGAACGTCTCGATAATCGTCAACGTCGTCAACATCGCGGGCAACGCCGTCTTTCTCTTCGTCTTCAACCAGGGAGCTCTGGGAGTCGGAATTGCATCGTGCATCTCGCGTGTCGTCGGCGCCGTCATCATGTTCATAGTAATCTGCGACACGTCGAAGGAACTTTATATCGAATCCCCGTACAGGCCGGAATTCGACGCCGGGATTTCGAAGATGATTCTCTCCCAGGCTGTCCCGACCGGAACGCAGAACTGTCTCTTCCAGGTCGGAAAGGTTCTGATTGCCTCCACCATAGCCTCCTTCGGAACGGCAAGCATCGCAGCCTATGCCGTCTTCAACAACTCGGAGACTCTCATCGATATCCCCGGTTCCGCGATATCCCTCGCATCCGTCACCGTCATCGGACAGTGCTGCGGCGCGAAGCTCTATGACGAGGCCATGTACTATGCACGCCGTCTCATAAGGATTTCGACGGCATGCATGCTCTGCACCGGCACAATCATGTTCCTCGTCGCCCCCTGGATGGTATCCCTGTACGGTCTCAGCGCGGAGGCGACAGAGCTTGCGGTCATGACAATGCGCATCGACTGCGTATGCCGTCTCTACTGGTCTCTCGCCTTCGTCACCCCGCATATCCTCCAGGCTGCGGGAGACGTGAAGATTGTCATGGTCACCGCAATACTGGACATGTGGATCTGCAGGGTTCTCTTTGCACACATCCTCGGTGTCAACCTCGGTCTCGGGCTTCTCGGGACCCAGATGGGCATGTGGCTTGACTGGGTTGTGAGAGTCATCGTCTTCTACCCGCGTCTCAGAAGCGGAAAATGGAAGACGAAGGGAATCAGAATCAGAGATGACGTTGTCGAGAGCGGCAATTAGGTTCATACTTCGAGTATGACAGAAGAATCTCTCATGAGAGCTGAAGCTCTTACATCATTTATCGCATCATCCCCCTCGCCCTACCATGCTGTGGACAACGCAGCCGCCATTCTCGAAAAGAGCGGCTTCATCGGACTCGATGAAAGGAAGAAGTTCAATCTCGAGAGGGGGAAGTCCTATTTCGTGACACGCTCCTCCTCGGCACTGATCGCATTCCGCATTCCTCAGAATCCCGCATGCTTCCACATCGTATCGGCACACACCGACTCGCCGTGCTTCAAGATAAAGTGGAATCCCGTCGTGAAGGCGAAGGACATGCCGATACGTCTCAACACAGAATCCTACGGCGGGCTTCTCCTCTACACCTGGTTCGACAGACCGCTCTCAGCGGCCGGAAGGGTCTTCTATACGGAAAACGGCGAACTGAAGGAGAAGCATATAGATCTCAAGGACAGGATTTCATTCGTAATCCCGTCCCTCTGCATCCATCAGAACAGGGAGGCCAACTCCGGCTGGAAGATTTCCGTCCAGAAGGAGATGCTCCCCCTCTACTCCGACAGTGACGACGATTTTCTGACGCTTCTTGCAGAGGAGGCCGGATGCAGAGAGGAGGACATCACGGACTGTGACCTCTTCCTCTACAACAGAACCCCCTCCGTCTTCAGCGGAAGAAGGAAGGAGTATTTCTCCTCTCCCAGAATCGACGACCTCGAATGCGCATACAGCGCAGTCGAAGCCCTGAAGGATACGACAGGCTTTGCCGTCACAATGGCCGCTCTCTTCGACAACGAGGAGACGGGAAGCGGCACGATGCAGGGTGCACTCTCGGACTTTCTTGCTAACACAATCTCCCGCATAGCACTTTCCCTCGGGTGGAACGAGGAGGAGAAGTGCATCGCACTCTCCTCGTCCTTCATGCTCAGTGCGGACAACGGCCATGCCGTACACCCCGCATACCCCGAGAAGAGCGACATCACGAACAGACCCGGAATGAACAGGGGAGTTCTTCTGAAGTACGCATCGAGCCAGAAGTACACGACAAGCGGCTTCAGCGGTGCCTTCACACGTAAGATACTCAGAGACAGCTCGATCCCCTTCCAGGTCTTCTACAACCACAGCGATATGCCGGGCGGCTCGACGCTGGGGAATCTCTCGACCCAGAAGATCTCCATTGCGACAAGCGACGTGGGATGCGCGCAGCTTGCAATGCATTCGTCATACGAGACGGCGGGAACGGAGGATGTGAAACACCTCTACGATTTCTTCCGCGCATTCTTCTCTCTCTGACTGCAGTCCCGGGACTTCCCGGGATTCTTCAGTCACCGTACATTATTCTCTTTCTTATTCCGGACGAAAGCCATTCGACTGCAAGGACAAGGACTCCCAGTCCCAGGAGAATCGCACCCGCCTGGTTCCACCTGTACTGAGTGACGGCGAAGACTAAAGGTGCTCCGATTCCCCCCGCCCCCACAATCCCCAGGACGGAGGTGTCGCGGAGATTCACGTCGAAGCGGTAGATTAGAATGGACAGAAAGGATGCGGAGAGAGAGGGAACTATTGCGTATCTGATCCTTTCGAAGGTGGAACAGCCGAGAGAAGAAAGGGAATCGGTTACTCCCCTGTCAAGGTTCTCGACTTCCTCCGTGAACATGCGGCTGATCATGCCGACGGATGAGAGACTCATCGTCAGCACTCCCGCAGCCGCTCCGGGCCCCGTGACACGTATGAACATCAGAGCATAGACGAAGGACGGAACCGTTCTCACGGCCATGACAGCGGTTCTGAATATCCAGGAGACGTATTTCCCCGTAATGTTCTCCGCCGAGAGGAAGGAGAGCGGTACGGCAAGAACTGCCCCGAAGAGGGTACCGAGGAATGCTGTCGAGAGAGTCTCGAACAGAAGATACGGCACTCCGTTTTCCGAGAATGTGAAGAGAAGAGAGGTATCGGGATGGAGGACTGAGCGGACAATGCTCAATGCCGCCGTTCTGCCGCCGGATGAGTCAGAAACAGAAAAGTCCAGAACCCTTCCCGAAAGAACCACGAGAGCGACAGCCAGCAGGGGAACAATGATCTTTCCAGGGACTTCTCTCCGCCCCGCCGCATACATTTCATCCACTGTCGCATTTCTTCCGTTTTCCGTCTTTCTTCCCGCATTCCCCTCCTCGAGCATTCTCCTGAGATGCGTGCTCGTGATTTCGACCAGGGCGACCGTGACGAAGAGAGAAAGGAGAATCATCCCTACCCGGGGATAGTTCCTCCAACCCATTTCGGAATTGAGAATAAGGCCGATGCCCCCTGCCCCGACGTATCCCAGGACGGATGCGTATCTTACGCTGCTCTCGAAAGAGTAGAGGACCGAGGAAAGGTAGAGGGGAAGAACCTGCGGCAGGACTGCCGTCAGAGCGGCCCGGGCCTTCGTTGCTCCCTGGGCTAGTGCCGCCTCATAGGGGGAGATATCTGCACTCTCTATCTCCTCATAGAGAAGCTTCCCGCAGTATGAGAAGGTGAATACTGCAATGCTCAGTGTTCCAGCAGTTGTTCCGAGACCGTAGAGAAAGGTGAGAAGAAGCGCCGTAACAAGGGTCGGAAGAGTTCTCAGAAGCGAGAAGAGGAAACGGAAGATGGATACAACCCACCTTCTCTTCACGATGTTGCCGGACGCGAGAACGGAAAAGGGAACAGCCAGAAGAGCGCCGAGTGCGGTTCCCGCCGCGCTCATGAGAATGGTGTCACAAAGAGGTGACCAGACGGAGCCGAGGTAGTCCGTGTCCGGAGGAAACATTCTCGAGAGAACCGTCCGGAACTGTCCGCCGCGCTTCAGGAGCACGGAAAAGCTGAAATCTGTAACGTAAAGCGAGACGAGAGCGAAGAGAAGAAGGACAATGAGAACAGGAAGCGTGCGGCTCCTTCTCTCTCTGACTGTCCTGCCGTCTGAAAGTGTTAAAGACGGAGAAAGAATTCTCTCAGAGAGTCTCATGAATACCCTCACTCTCTCCGCCGTAGATTAAGCGAAGCATGTCCTCTGTCAGATCGCAGGCCTTTCCGTCGTAGATGATTCTTCCCTTCCTTATTCCGATTATCCTCTCCGCATACTCCAGTGCAAGAGAAGTGTGATGCATGTTGACGACAACGGTTGTTCCCTTCTCCCTGTTCATACGTCCGAGAGTTTCGAGAACCATCCGTGCGGAGACCGGATCGAGGGACGATACGGGTTCGTCGGCGAGTATGATACCGGGATCCTGCATAAGCGTCCGTGCGAGGGCGACCCGCTGCATCTCGCCCCCCGAGAGACGGTCACAGCGGACATAGGCCCTGTCGAGAATCGAGAGGGAATCGAGAAGCTCGAGAGCCTTTATCTTCTTCTCCTTCGGAAAGAGCCCAGTAAGCACCCTCCAGAAGGGAAGATCCGGAACCGAGGCTGTAAGTACGTTGTAAACGGCACTGGAGCGTTTCACGAGATCGAGTGACTGGAACATCATCCCGATACGGCGCCTCAGGAGTCTGAGGTCCCGTCCCTTGAGGACGGAGACATCCGTGCCGTCGACAAGAACGGTGCCGGAAGTGACGGGACTCATTCCGTTCACACTTCTCAGGAGTGTGGTCTTTCCGGCCCCAGATGGACCGATGATGCCGACGAACTCTCCGTCTTCAATTCTGAGAGAGACATTATCGAGAGCCCTGACACCGGAGGGGAATATTCTGCTGACACCATCAAGGACAATCATACTGCGTTCAAAGGGTGAAGAGCTTCTCGGCAGTCCTGGCCGCATCGTAATCGGAGTCGTCTGCCTCGACGTACCCTTCGTGTTTGTATATTCTCAGGGCTTCTCTGCCTTCCTCAGTCTCTGCTATGGCGATGAAGGCATTCTTCACGGCCTCCACGAACTCCCGCTGCTGCATGTTTTCGCTGTTACGAGAGACGCTGATTGTATCGTTCATGATCATGTCCGTCACTCCGATGACATCGGTTTCATCCCAGATCGAACTCTTCCTGCCCCATTCTCCGGTCCACTTCTCCTCGTATTCCTGTCTTCCGTCGGCGTAGCAGCAGATGATGTCGTACATTCCCGAACTGAGCCCCGCAAAGGCCGAAGCGTAGTTCGTCTGGACCGCCTTCGACAGGTCCTTCACTGTTTTTCCGTATCTTTCATAGAGCCAGATCGAGGGATAGATGTACCCCGCAGAGGAGGTTGTACTCCCCACTCCCCATGAACAGGAATCGAGTTCCTCCCAGGTCGGAGTCTCTCCCGAGTTGACCTTCTCTGCAATTTTCCGTCCCTTCTCGGTGACACCTGCATAGATCAGTGCACGGTAACCCGCAGTAAGGGTATCACTGTCAGAAGTGGGCTTGTTCCCGTTCCAGACCGCGGGATCCGTGCTCTCGATGCTCTTACCCTTTCTCAGGGCCGTGAGAATCACTTCGGCTCCGTCCTCGTACTTCACGTACGTTCCCGCAGGGATGAATGCAATGTCGGTGGTTCCGGCATCCAGCGCCTCGCCTGCAGCCTCGTAGCTTGTGCTGACGGCAATCCTGACGCTTCCTACCGTCCATCCTTCTTCTTCGAGTTTCTCCGTCAGAAGGTTTCCCAGCGGCTTCGTTCTCACGATTATGTCGTCGACATCGCTCGAGGGAACGAATGTTATACTGAGTTCATCTACTCTCTTCGCCATAGATGCCGTCTCCTTTCCGCCGGAGGCTGAGAGCGGAAGAAAAAGAAGAAAGATAAGAAAGAGCAGTATCATCCTTTTCATTGCCGCTTTCCTCACTTCTCACCGGTCTCGAATGATGCCTCGATGAACACCTTCAGCGGCGGTCCCGGCTCGCGGCTCCGCATATATATGAGCATGAGGGTTATCTGCCAGAGCTGAACTGACGACATCCTCACAACGGGATAAGAGGCTTCACTGTGATCGAGATCTATGTCCCTTCTCAGAATCAGGAGAGGAGGGTTCTCAAGAGAAGAAACCACATCCAGGACTCCCTTCTCGATGAGCTGTGTTCCGAGGACTATGGCATCGGGATTCTCCTTCATGACATCCTCAGCCATCTCACGCCCGGATTCGTCCGTAAGTTCCCCGACCCTCACGAGGCTCTCGTCGAGAACGCCCTTTCTCCTCAGTACGTCCCTGACCGCCTGAACACGTCTCTTTCCGATTGTTATTCCATTCTCGGTGCTGACACCGCTGAGGAAAGCAATCCTTCTCTTTCCCCTTTCAACAAGCCAGTCGATGGATTTCTCCACCGGGGTATCGTAGTCGATGAACATCCTGTCGAACGGGGATACGTCGTCGTTGTTGTTGAGGAATACTATGTTCGACGAAGAGATCAGAAGCTCGTCGATTTCATCCTCGTTGAATATTCCCACTCCGATGACTGCGTCCAGGTCTCTCGATTTTCCCTTCTCGAGTCTTGAAAAGGAGAATGTGGCGGAGGTATCGGAAAGAGGAACGAGAGAGGAATAATCGAACTCGTCCTTTCTCGAGTCCGGAACACTGTGCCAGTCTGCTATTCCGACCTCGATCACTGCGCCTTCCTTCTTCTGTCTCGGGGTCCTGTAACCCATTTCGACAGCGGTCTTCATAACCTTCAGTCGCACCTGTCTCGATACCACGAAAGTGGAATCATGATTCAGAATCCTGCTTGCTGCAGCCGGAGAAACATTCGCCTTTCTGGCGACATCTGCTAAAGTTGCCATGCTCCCTATTGTATTGTGTTCCGACTCTCCGCGCTACCGTATTTTCTCATTTCGGGTTAAGCCCCGGTAAAAAGAGTATCCCTCAGGTGATTCAGGGAGCAGGACTCTTCAGATATTCCTCCACATTGATATACCTTATTCCGTTCTCAGTCGTCGTCTCACCACGGTAGATTACATTTTTCCCTGTAATCCTGCCGCAGCAGCTCTCCGTCTCCCGGCATTTCTCCTCGTCGGCAAAGTGCCTGTACTGCTCCGGAAAGATTCCCCTGCTGTACCTGATTTCATAGATTTCCGAGGTGTTCGTTTCGGGACTGTAGATGACCATGTCGAATTCCCCCGCGGGAAACTGAAGCTGGAAGACCTTTTTCCCCGGGTACGCCGTCTTCGTTTCCAGAAGAACCCGGTCCTCCATCATTCTTCCCTCCACCGTACTGTTCACCCTCCTGATGACACGCTCCATCAGGGAGGGAGACAGGGTACTGAATTTACTGTCGCATAGAAAGGAATCCACGAGAGCACAGGTCTGAGCATACCTGAGGCCGCTCTGCGTCAGTACGTCCTTCTTGGCTCCCGCATTGACAAGCGGAAAATGAACGACCTCTATCTCCTTCACAAGGTCGAGAAGCACAGGATATTCCCTTATCTGGAAGGCATGAGCATCTTCCACCCCGGCTGTCTGCTCCGGCTTCTCCAGATTGTCAAGCATTGCCTCCAGGGAGGAAAGCACGGAATCGATTGAGGAGTACAGGTCTATGGGAGAGGTACGGTCTCTGAGCAGATTGCCGGCCGTGCTCGAAAGCGTTCCGGATCTGAATGCTCCAGTCAGCACCTCCTTCGTGAAACGCCGATTGAAACCTTCAACAACCCTGTTAATCGCACTGGTAATTTCCCCATTTGCATAAAGGTCATAGAGCAGTCTGAAGTGTCCGCCGTCCCCGTAGTACCTGAGGGAATGCTGGATGTTCCTCGCAATCGAAGTGTCC
>CAVILL010000002.1:0-60295 GCA_963643635.1 Sphaerochaetaceae bacterium
CGTTCATTACGGGCGGGACGGAAAACTGACGGGTAGCGTCAGCTGTCCTGTTCCTCCGGAAGGATGACCGTGAATGCCGTCGTGCCGCCTGAGCTTCTTACACCGACCGTACCTCTGTGGAGCTCGCATATCTTCTTCACGACCGCAAGTCCTATGCCGTTACCCTGGCTCGAGTGAGATTCGTCGGCCTGGTATATGTCCGCAACAGAGAGCCTAAGACAGCAGCAAAGAGCAAGGCTCCCGTCGTCTGACTGTTAAGATATCTGATGCTTAGGGGAGCCAGTCTGCACAATCCTGCCGACTTGAACAATGGAATCCTGCCGACTTGCACAATGAAATCCTGCCGACTTGCACAATGAAATCCTGCCGACTTGCACAATGAAAGTTGACAATATTTATAATATTCTATATGATATAGAAATATAAAGGCAGGTTGCCATGGAAGGCTATAGAAACAGAATTGCTGATGAAGTACTGCAGAAGAAGCTTGAAGCCAAGGGGGCTGTTCTTATTGAGGGGCCGAAGGGCTGCGGCAAGACGACTACGGCAGAAATGAGAGCGTCCAGCATCATATACATTAATGATCCGAAGCGTATCAAACAGAATCTTGCTCTCGCAGAAATTGATCCTGAAGCCCTTCTCGAAGGAGATAATCCACGTCTGATTGATGAATGGCAGCTTGCTCCGAAGCTGTGGGATGCAGTACGTTTCTCTGTGGATCACAGGAGAAATTTCGGTCTTTATATACTTACCGGTTCTGCTGTTCCGGCCGATACCAGTGAGATACATCATACTGGAACCGGACGTTTCAGCTGGATGAAGATGCGGCCGATGAGTCTCTTTGAATCCGGTGAGTCCACAGGAGAAGTCTCTCTGTCCGCTCTGTTTGATAATCCCCAATGTGCTGTCAGGGGAAAATCATCTCTTTCTCTTAACGAAATTGCGTTCCTGATCTGCAGGGGAGGCTGGCCTCCTGCCATCGATGTTTCGGAAAGTATTGCATTGAGGCAGTCAGCAGACTACGTGGATGCCGTCATTGAAGAGGATGTTTCAAGGGTTGATGGTGTAAAGAAGAACCCATCTCTTGTGAGGCGTCTCATGAAATCTCTTGCCAGGAATCAGGGCTCGCAGGTTACGATAGAGAGACTCATTGATGATATCAGCGTCAATGAAACGATGGAGTCCTCACGCAACACCATTTCATCTTACATTGCTGCATTGAAGAAGATTTTCGTCATTGAAGATATGGAAGCATGGAATCCTAATCTCAGGTCGAAGACTGCTATCAGAACTTCCGACACAAGATATTTCATCGATCCTTCGATTGCGACGGCTTCTCTGCGACTTGGGCCGGGGGACCTTGTGGCAGATCTTGAAACGATGGGCTTCATGTTTGAAACTCTTGCGGCAAGGGATCTCAGAGTCTATGCTGACGCACTTGATGCCGATGTCTATCATTACAGGGACAAGACCGGCCTCGAGTGTGATGCAGTCATTCACTGCCGGAACGGAAAATACGGACTCATCGAGGTTAAGCTCGGCGGAGAGGAGAATATCGAGAAGGGGGCGGTATCCCTTAAGGTACTCAGAGAGCGCATTGACTGTGACAGGATGAACGCTCCTTCGTTTCTGATGGTTCTCACGGCAGTCGGAAACATGGCATACAGGCGACCTGACGGTGTTCTTGTTGTGCCGGTCGGGACTTTGAAGAACTGATTCAGCTGTCCTGTTCCTTCGGAAGGATGACCGTGAATGTCGTCGTGCCGCCTGAGCTTCTTACACCGACCGTGCCTCTGTGGAGCTCGCATATCTTCTTCACGACCGCAAGTCCTATGCCGTTGCCCTGACTCGAGTGAGATTCGTCGGCCTGGTAGAACCTGTTGAAGATGTGAGCGAGTTTCTCCCCGGGGATATCCGGACACGTGTTCGAGATCGAGACGGAGAGAAAGGAGTTCTCCTCCCTTACCGCTATCGTTATCCTTCCGCCGTCGTCGGAGAACTTCACTGCGTTGTCGAGGAGGTTTATCCATACGTGCCTGAGAAGTTCCTCGTTGGCCTCGATCGTGTATTCTCCCTCTTCCATGTCCATCTCCAGATTCTTCTGCGACCATTTCTTTTCGAGGAGAAGAACCGAGGAGCGAATCTCCTCGGAGATGTTGATCGGAGAAATATCGGTAAGGATCGTGAGGTTTTCAACCCTTGTGAGGGTCATGACGTTGTTCGCCATTGTGGCCAGTCTGAGGGATTCCTCCTCGATTACCCCGAGGTACTCTTCCTTCTTCTCCGGGGAAAGGTTTTCTTTCCTCAGTATTTTCGCAAATCCAGCAATCGAGACAATCGGGGTCTTGAATTCGTGGGAGAAGTTGTTGATGAAGTCACTGCGGAGCATCTGGGTGTTCTCGAGTTCCTCGGCGGCGCGGTTGAAGCTCTTCTCCACTTCCCTGAATATGGGATAATCCCCGAGTGGGCGCCCGAGATGAAGCCGGGTGGAGAAGTCACCCGCCGCGAGTCTGTTGAGCTGGTTTATGAGACGGTAGAAGGGCCTCAGGATGATTGCTCTTCCCATCGAGTTCGTGAGAATGAGTGATATGATGAGACTCGAACAGAAGACGAACACCATTATGTCCATCAGTCCCCAGTCTCTTATTCCGTCCTCGCTTATTCCTCCCTGGGAAATGACGTACAGCAGAATGTATGTCAGAACCATCGCAACGGTTATCATCACGAAGACGACTATGGAGAGAAGCAGCATCAGTGCGAGCTTGCTTCTCTTCTCCTTCTTCTTTCTCTCTCCCGTCAGCATTTTCTCACCGCCTTGTACCCGAGCCCCCTGACGGCGACAATCTCGAATTCGTTCCAGTTCTCGAAGCGCCTGCGGAGTCTTCCCACGTGGACTGTCACGGTCTCCCATCCCGTCTCGCTGTCCTTTCCCCATATATCGTCCATGAGCTGTATGCGGGTGAATATCTGTCCGGGGTAGGAGAGGAGCTTGTACAGCAGCATAAACTCCTTCTGGGGAAGTTCCACCTCCTCGTTCATTCTCCTTACCGTAAGGGAGGAGTAGTCGAGTGTGACGTCTCCGATCACAATCTTCTGCTCCCTCTGTATGTTCGCTCTCCTGAGTAGGGCCTTTATGTGCAGCAGCAGCTTCTCGTCGTCTATGGGCTTTGTTATGTAGTCGTCCGTTCCCGCGAGGAATGCGTTCTTCTCGTCAAGCGGCATCTGCTTCGCGGTGACCATCAGAATCGGAAGCGTCGGGTCGTTCTCCCTTACGCTGCGGGTGAATTCGTAGCCGTCCATCTTCGGCATCATGACATCGAGGACTACGAGGTCTATGTTCTCCTTCTCGAGAACCGATAGTGCCTCGACTCCGTCTCCGGCAGTCGTTACAGTGTAGCCCGCGTCTTCGAGTATTGCACTGAGGAGCATGCGCGTATGTCTGTCGTCGTCACATACAAGAATATGGAACATCCCCGCTTCAAAGCCTCCGTATCGGGAGCATTCTAACACATTCCGAGTTTATTTTCAGTTTAGTTTCCTGTGATACATTGAAACGGGGTTATACGGCATCTTTTTTTGTCTGTTAACCTTAATTACTTATGATGGAGAGTATTAACTATGAGAAAAGTAAAGATAATCACAGATTCGTGTTCCGACCTCAAGGCAGAGCTTCTTGAAAAATACGATATAGATTACGGCAGAATGAGCACAGTCGAGGACGGAGTTGTCTCTCCGGCTCTCCTTACCTGGAGCGATGAGGATGCACATGCCCTCTATGAGAAGATCAGAGAGGGAAAGAGGATAACGACTACGCAGGTCCCGGTGGAGGAGTTCAACAGAATCTTCACGAAGTATCTCGACGAAGGATACGACATTGTATACATCGGCTGCTCCTCGAAGCAGAGCGGAAGCGTCAACACGGGATTTGTTGCCGCAAAGAAGATTCTCGAGACATATCCGGAAGCGAAGATCTATTCCGTCGACTCCCTCAACGCATCCATGGGTGAGGGAATGCTTGCGATAGAGGCTGCAAAGTATGCTCAGACGGGTAAGAATGCCGACGAAGTCAGGGACTACGTCGTTTCAATTCGCAAGAGCGTACAGCAGTACGTCACGGTGCACACACTCGACTATCTCAAGAGGGCGGGCAGGGTTTCTGCCTCAAGTGCCTTCTTCGGCAACCTCATGGGAATCAAGCCCGTGCTTATTTCCGACAGGGACGGCGTCCAGGTGGCATTCAGAAAGGTGAAGGGCAGAAAGAATTCCTTCAGGGAAATCGTGAATCTCCTCAGGGAGAATGCTCTTGACGTGGAGAACCAGACAGTCTATGTAGCTCATGCCGACTGCAGCAGGGAAGAGGTCGAGGAGCTGGTCAGTCTCATCAGAAGTGAAATAAAGCCGAAGGATGTCGAAGTCGGATACATCGGTCCCATCATCGGTGCTTCGATTGGTCCCGATGCTGTAGGCATCTGGGCTTTCGGACGCGAAGTGACATTCGCCAGCCAGAACAGCTGAAAAGGGAGGAAATATGGCTCAACCCAGAACAATTGACGGAAAACTGCTGGCCAGGATGATAAGAGCGGGAGTGGAGAACCTGAGATCGCACGTCAAGAGTGTGAACGACCTCAACGTCTTCCCGATTCCCGACGGCGATACGGGCGACAACATGCTGCTCACGAGTATCGGGGGAATGGAGAAGGTGGACACACACTGCTCCTCCGTCTCCGACATGTCGCACTCCGTCTCCGACGGAATGCTGCTCTCCGCCCGCGGCAACTCGGGTGTCATACTCTCCCAGATCTTCGAGGGAATGGCGGCGGCGCTTGAAGGCGTCGAGAATGCCGACAGTGCGACGCTTATCAGGGCTCTCGAGAGCGGAACGAAGTTCGCATACGAAGCGGTGATGACTCCGACGGAAGGTACGATGCTCACAGTCATGCGCTGTGCAACGGAGTATGTCGAAGGCAAGGACTATTCGTCACCGATGGACGTTCTCGCGGACTTCCTCGAAGAAGCGAGGCGGACGCTTGACAAGACTCCCTCGATGCTTCCCGTCCTGAAGAAGGCCGGTGTCGTCGATTCGGGCGGAGCGGGGCTCGTGTACATCGTAGAAGGCATGCTCAGGGGAGCATTCTCCGATGAGGGCGGCGATGGCGATGACGATGACGATTCGTCCTTCGAATTCTCCGCTCCGGGGCAGCAGAATCTCGACCTCGATCTCTTCACAGAGGACAGCGAACTCGAATACGGCTACTGCACCGAGCTTCTCGTGAGACTGCAGAGAGCCAAGACAGACATCGATTCCTTCGATGTGAACGTCATTCTCGACTACCTCAGGGAAATCGGAAACAGCGTGGTTACGGTAAAGAGGGGAAGCATCGTGAAGATTCATGTCCACACGAAGACTCCCGACAGGGTTCTCTCCTTCTGCCAGAGGTACGGCGAATTCCTCAGGATCAAGATCGAGAACATGTCTCTCCAGCACAGCAACACCGAGCTTCCCGATACCGAGGACAGTGCTCCGTCGGTTGAAAGAACGGAGAGAAGAAAGTACGGTGTCGTCGCAGTTGCGTCGGGGGAGGGCATACAGCAGATGTTCCGTGACTCCGGTGCAGACGAGATCGTCGACGGCGGACAGAGCATGAATCCGTCCACATCGGCTTTCCTCACCGCATTCAGGAACGTGAATGCGGAGACTGTCTTCGTTCTTCCGAACAACGGCAACATACTTCTTACCGCAAAGCTTGCCGCCGGTATGTACAAGTTCTCGGATGTAAGGGTGATTGAATCGAAGAGCACGGGAGAAGGCTATGCGGCTCTCTCTGTGTACTCGGGGGAGGAAGACAGCGCAGACGAGATTGTCAGCGAAATGAGCGAGGCCATGAAGGCTTCCGTCACGGCTGCTGTCTCGAAGAGCATCAGGAATGCCGAGGGCGTAAGGGAAGGCGAATACATCGGCTTCAGGGGTAAGGATATCCTGACATGCCGCCCCTCACGCTCTGACGCCGTTCTCGATACTCTTTCCTCTCTTCCTGCAGATGACTGTGACATCATCATCGTCATCCGGGGCAGGGCCGTCGACAGCACGGAAGCGGAGAATGTGGAGAAGGAAATCAGGGCGAAATACAGGGGAAAGGAAGTGTACCTCGTTGACGGAAAGCAGGAAATCTACGACTACATCCTGATTCTGGAGTAAAGGAAGATGATGACTTTTCTCTATATAGCCGCTGCAGTTACAGCATATCTTGTTGCGGGATGGAATCCCGCGATAACCTTCTCGAAGGCCGTCTACAAAAAGGACATCCGGACCCTCGGGAGCGGAAATCCGGGCTTCACGAACTTCAAACGCAATTTTGGAAACCTTGCCTGGCTCATACTCGTACTCGACCTCTCGAAAGGCGCAGCCGTCGTTGCGCTTTTCGCCGTTCTCTTCGGCCGCGAGGCGGGCCTCTACGAACTCGGTGCGGTATATACCGGACTCTTCGCGGTGCTCGGGCACTCCTTTCCCGTATGGTACGGCTTCAAGGGGGGGAAGGGCTTTCTGGTAGGACTTTCGACGCTCTGGGTTGCAGACTGGAGAGTGGGCGGGATTGCGACTCTCATCATGGTAGTCCTCCTCCTCACGACAAAGTACATGTCCCTCTCGACAGTCACCGCACTCGTCTCGGCAGTGCTCCTCTTCGCTCTTTTCGGTGCACCGTCTGAAGTAATCATGCTCTGGGCTGTCACCGCGCTCTTCGTACTCTGGCGCCACAGGGAGAACTTCAGACGCCTGAGAGAAGGAAAGGAATCGAAGTTCACCATCGGCTCGCACAGCCGCAGGGCCTGAGAGACCCCTCTTCTTTTATAGCGGGAGAAAGAAAAATGAAGAAATACCGCCTCGGTATAGACATAGGATCGACAACAGTTAAACTCGTAATACTCGACGACGAAGAGAGAATCGTCTACTCGGAATACCGCCGTCACCAGGCCCATCCGAGGGAGACTCTCTCCTCTCTCCTTTCGGAAGCGGAGAAGATAACGGGAGAGTGCTCCCTCACTGTCGCATTCACCGGTTCGGGGGCAATCAACCTCGCTTCCTCGCTGAAGGTGAAGTTCGTCCAGGAGGTCGTCGCGGTCGCAACCGCAATAGAGAAGTACGCACCTCAGACAGACGTCGCGATAGAACTCGGGGGAGAGGATGCCAAGATAATCTACTTCAGGGGAACCCTGGAGGAGAGGATGAACGGTGTCTGCGCCGGAGGTACGGGATCCTTCATCGACCAGATGGCGTCGCTCCTGCAGACAGATGCCGCCGGCCTCAACGGGGAAGCTGAGAACTACAGGCAGATTTATCCTATCGCCGCACGCTGCGGAGTCTTTGCGAAGACCGACATCCAGCCGCTGATAAACGAAGGTGCAACGAAGGCGGACCTTGCCGCCTCGATCTTCCAGGCTGTCGTCACCCAGACGATTTCCGGTCTTGCCTGCGGAAAGCCCATCAGGGGCTGTGTCGCATTCCTCGGGGGACCGCTTCATTTCCTTCCCGAGCTCAAGAAGGCTTTCGTGAGAACGCTCGGACTCACGCCGGAGACCACTGTAGACCCGGAGAACTCTCATCTGTTCGCGGCCCGCGGGGCTGCTCTCGAGAGTGCGAAGGAAGAGAGTGTTGCACTCTCCGTTCTCAAGGAAAGACTCAACAGCGGTGTGCAGGAGACATTCGAGCTACCGCGTCTTCCCGCCCTTTTCAGCACAGAGGAGGAATACGATGCATTCTGCCGCCGTCACGACAGGGCAAAGGTGAAGAGGGGAGATCTTGCATCCTACAGGGGAAGGTGCTATCTCGGAATAGACGCGGGTTCCACCACAACTAAACTCGCCCTCATCGGAGAGGAGGGAGAGCTTCTCTATTCCTACTATACGAACAACAGGGGAAACCCGGTGGAGGCCGCAAAGGCCGGAATAAGCGAACTCGGAGAACAGCTTCCCGAAGGTGCGGTGATTGCGGGGGGCTGCTCGACTGGCTACGGAGAAGCACTCCTCAAGGCCGCATTCTCTCTCGACACTTCGGTAGTCGAGACAATCGCACACTGCACTGCGGCGTCCTTCTTCGACAGTGAGGTCGACTGCGTACTCGATATCGGGGGACAGGACATGAAGTGCATAAGACTGCGTGACGGCGTCGTTGATTCGATAATGCTCAACGAGGCATGCTCCTCGGGCTGCGGCTCGTTCCTGGAGAACTTCGCCGAGTCCCTGGGGTATACTGCAGCCGAGTTCGGCACTCTTGCGCTCTTTGCGCCCCATCCGCTCGATCTCGGAACAAGGTGCACCGTCTTCATGAACTCCAACGTCAAGCAGGCCCAGAAGGAGGGAGCATCCGTCGAGGACATCTCGGCGGGGCTTGCATACTCGGTAATCAAGAACGCCCTTTACAAGGTAATAAAGCTCTCGTCTGCAGAGGAACTCGGAAAGCACATCGTCGTCCAGGGCGGAACCTTCCACAACAGGGCAGTACTCTCGGCCTTCGAGAAGATTGCCGGGGCCGAGGTGGTATGTCCGGACATCTCCGGCGTCATGGGAGCATTCGGTGCCGCACTCATTGCAAGAAAAAACTGCAGGGGAGAGAGAAGCACGATGCTCTCACTCGAGGAGATAGAGAATCTTGAATACTCCTCAAGGTCCTTCCGCTGCGGAGGCTGCTCCAACAACTGCATGCTCACTTCCAACGTCTTCTCCGGCGGCCGCAGGCACATCAGCGGAAACCGCTGCGAGAAACCTCTCGGAAAAAGCGGAGGCGGAAAGAAGGGAGAGAACATGGTTGCCTTCAAGCGCGAGAGGATATTCAGCTACACAAGCCTCTCCGAGGAAGAGGCCGTACGCGGCACCATCGGAATCCCGAGGGCCCTCAACATGTACGAGAACTATCCCTTCTGGGCGACCTTCTTCAGGGCCCTGAAGTTCCGTGTCGTCCTTTCTCCGTTTGCCTCGAGGGAGATCTACATGAAGGGAATGGAGTCCATTCCCTCCGAGTCGCTCTGCTACCCCGCAAAGCTCACGCACGGCCACGTGGAGTGGCTGATTGAGCAGGGGGTGAAGACGATCTTCCACCCCAGCGTCTACTATGAGCATAAGGAGACTGAGAATCCGCAGAACCGCTACTACAACTGTCCCATCGTCATATCGTATCCGGAGAACATCAAGAACAACGTCGAGGACATAGAGGAGAAGGGGGTGAGGTACATCCATCCCTTCATGGCATTCACGAGCGAGAAGATTGTCACCCAGAGGCTCAGTGAAATCTGCCGCGATGAGTGGGGAATCGGAAGAAGCGAAGTCGAGGAGGCTGTGAAGGAGGCCTGGGCGGAGCAGAAGAAGGCCCGGGAAGATATCCGCAGGGAAGGACGGAGACTTGTCGAAAAACTCGAAAAGGAAGGCGGCAAGGCCATCGTACTTGCCGGGAGGCCCTATCATATAGACCCGGAGATCAATCACGGAATACCCGAGCTCATCACATCCTACGGCCTTACGGTCCTCACCGAGGACTGCGTTCCCGTGGACTTCACGCCTACGCGGCCCCTGAGGGTCGTGGATCAGTGGGTCTACCACTCGCGTCTCTATACTGCAGCGGAGTTCGTGACGAAGCACGAGAATATGGAGCTCCTGCAGCTCAACTCCTTCGGCTGCGGACTTGATGCAATCACGACCGACCAGGTCAACGAGATTCTCTCCGCTGCGGGCAGGCTCTACACGGTACTCAAGATAGACGAGGTTGCCAACCTCGGAGCTGTCAGAATAAGGATACGTTCCCTCCTCTATGCAATGGAGGAGAGAGAGCGCAGCAGCAAGAAGAGCGAGGGGCACTACCTTCCCTATCAGCGTGTCGAGTTCACGAAGGAGATGAAGGAGAAGGGCTATACGATTCTCTGTCCGCAGATGACCCCGATACACTTCAACATCGTCGAGCCGGTCTTCAGAAAATACGGCTACAACCTCGTCGTTCTCGACAACGACAACCGCAGTGCGATAAACGCCGGACTCAAGTACGTCAACAACGATGCCTGCTATCCGTCGATTGTCATGGTCGGACAGTTCATGGACGCCGTGCTTTCGGGGAAATACGACACCGACAGACTCGCAATCATCATGACTCAGACCGGAGGCTGCTGCAGGGCAAGCAACTACGTCTCCCTCATACGCCGTGCCCTCCAGAAGGCCGGCTATCCTCATATTCCCGTAATTTCGCTCAACGCGAACGGAATGGAGAAGAACGAGGGATTCACGCTTTCCTACGGCCTCATCCGTGACGGGGCGAGGGCTATAGTCTACGGAGATCTCTTCATGAGATGTCTCTACCATGTAAGACCCTATGAGCTCACACCGGGATCGGCGAACGCACTCCACGATAAATGGGAGAAGATTGCAATCGACTCCATCATCAATCCGAAGTCGAAATACAGCTACAGGGAGGTCTGCAAAGGTATTGTCGACGCATTCGACAACTTCCCGATCGACGAGAGCATAAAGAAGCCGAGAGTCGGAATAGTGGGCGAGATTCTCGTCAAGTACATGCCTCTTGCGAACAACCATCTTGTAGACCTTCTCGAGAGAGAGGGGGCAGAGGCAGTGGTTCCCGATTTCCTCGACTTCTTCAACTTCAGCGCATTCAACAGACAGTACAAGGTGAAGTACTTCGGAGCGGGAAAGAAGTACTATTTCATATCGAAGGGAACACTGAAGGTCTTCGACTACTTCCGTGCCCCCGCTGTATCTGCCCTGAAGAAGAGCAGGCGTTTCACGGCTCCTCTTCCGATTGACGAGATAGCGAAGGAGACCGAGCCCTTCCTGTCGCTGGGAAACCAGTACGGAGAAGGGTGGTTCCTCGCGGGAGAGATGATAGAGCTCGTGACGAACGGCACTCCGAACGTCGTATGCATTCAGCCGTTTGCATGTCTTCCGAACCACGTTGTCGGAAAGGGCGTGATCAAGGCAGTCAGGAAGGCATACCCCGAGAGCAACATCGTTGCCGTCGACTACGACCCGGGGGCAAGCGAAGTCAATCAGCTCAACAGAATAAAGCTCATGCTCTCGACAGCAAAGAAGAGAACGGAAAACGAAAACTGAGGATGAAAAGCGCGGCTATACCGCGCTTTTTCTGCTGCATGCAGACGGCAGAGAACGAAAGATTTTGTCGACCAATACTCTTTGAGACAGGATCATTTTTTAAACTAAACCAGAACCTGTGAAACATGGAATGATAAAGTGATTACTGAATGGCGGCGGCTGGTTACGATAAATTCCGTGTTCATGTTTCCGTCCTTGCTCAATGGAGAGAGCTGAGGTAAAATCAGATAAGAGAGTACAAGATGGGAACAGTGAAACTGCCGCTCGGCATATCGGGCTTTGAAGACATAAGAAACGAAAACAGACTCTTCATTGATAAGACTCCTCTGATTGAGGAAATCATAGCGAAGGGTTATGGAATCTTTCTGTTTACCCGCCCGCGGCGTTTCGGCAAGACTCTCACTTTGTCCATGCTCTCTTCCTTCTTTGATATTTCTAAGGACAGCAGAAAAGTCTTTGGGGGGCTTAGAATATCTGAAGACAAAGAGCTCTGTGACAAATGGATGAACAGGTATCCGACAATCCTCGTTTCCTTCAAAAATGTCGACGGCCTCGATTTTAATGAAGCATTTAATTCCCTCAGAGATATCATATTCTATCTGTTCTGCAGTTATTCATTCCTGCTTGAGAGTGAAAGAGTCCTCCCGGCATTGAAAAAGAGATTTTCGATGATTCTGGAAGGCACTTCGACTGCTTCGGACATAAAAGGGAGCCTCGGACTCCTGGTCAGGATGCTGTCATCGCATTATGGAGAAAAGGTTATTCTTCTCATCGATGAATATGATGTTCCTATGGCTAAGGCAACGAGCGGAGGCTACTACAGAGAGATGATTGATGTGATGAGAAGCCTTCTGCAGGTTCTCAAAGATAATGTTTATCTCAAGTTCTCGGTAATTACCGGATGCCTGCGGATTGCGAAGGAGAGCATCTTCACGGGGCTCAATAATGTCTACTGCAACACAGTCACCAGTACAGCCTGTGACGAATATTTCGGCTTTACGGAAAAAGAAGTGACGGACACATTCCGTAGTCTGGGATTTGAGAACAGGTTGGAGGATGTGAAGGAATGGTATGACGGCTATCACTTCGGAAACGAGGACATATACTGCCCCTGGGATGTCATACATTACCTTGACAGTCTTTTCGATAATCCCGATGCAAAACCGAAGAACTACTGGGAGAACACGAGTAGCAACGAGATCATCGGATCCTTCATTTCGGGTGGTCGGAAGACCATGTTCGATAATCTCAACACCCTCCTTTCCGGCGGTACCATAACGAAGGTAATCGACGAGAACATTACATACGATTACCTCCACAGTACGGACAACAACATCTGGAGCATTCTCCTGATGACTGGTTATCTCACGACGACTGAGGATGACAATGGTTATCCTCTCTCGGATGACGAGGTCAACCTGAGAGTGCCCAATAAGGAGATTATGAAAATTTTCTCTTCGTCTGTTACGAACTGGGTCTCTGAGGTAAGTAAGAAAGCCGATCTGTCTGATCTGTCCGCTGCTCTCTGGACGGGAGACACAGAGACAATCAGCAGAGGTATGACGAAGATTCTCAACGAGACCATAAGCTACTACGACATCTGGCACGAGGACGCCTACCACCTGTTCTTCAACGGCCTCTTCAGAGGTATGGGATACAGAGTCGAATCCAACAGGGAATACGGAATGGGACGCCCCGACATTGTGGTACTGGACAGCAGAAGACGGAGAGCTGCCGTCTTCGAACTCAAGGGAGAGAATGAGACAGTAAAGAAGGCGTCTAAGCAGATAGAAAAGAAGAAGTATGCCGACGGTCTCACCGAATCTTGTCTTGTCATGTGTTACGCCGTACGCTTCAGCGAGAAGAGCGCGGAAGTAGAACTGACTGAGAGAATCCAGAAGTAGTCTCCATGCTTTTTCCGGCTCGGCGAAAGATATTTCAACTTTGTTTTTGCATTCATGTGCCTCTTTGCGCTACTCTGTCTGAAAGGGATTCACAGAAGTGCAGGAATTAACGATACAGAGACTTGAGGACATACTCAGAGCAGACAGCGGCATCACGATACTCCGCAGCCGTTCCGCACCGTTCGTTCTCACTTTCCTCTTCAATACATTCTATCTCAACAGCATCTCCTCTCTCCCGTATGATGAATTCAGTCTGAGCCTTGAGAATTTTCTGTCCCTCAATAGCGGTGTGGAAGAGGAGCTTGAGGAGGATATTCTCTCGGAGAATCCCGAAGACAGCGTCCTGTTTTCCGACAGAAACATCTCGGACAGGATCCGGACATACACCGAAAGCTGGCTGGGGGAGAAGAAACACTACATCCGTCGTTACCGCAACAGCGAGAAGATCGAGATAATCGAACTCGACAGTGCAGTCGCCCGCATTCTTCCATTCATCGCGAGAATTCTCAACAGCGACACAATCGCAACGGAAAGTTCCTTCAACTACATTCTCACCCAGCTGAAGAGCCTTGCCGACAACATGAACGGAGATCCGGAGAAGAGAATCGAGGAACTCGAGCGTCAGATAAGGGAACTCGAGAAAGAACGTGAAGAAATAAAGCGTACACACGTCGTGAAGACATTCGACAGACGCAGGACACTGGAGTACTTGAGGGACCTGGAGAACAGAGGTCGTGAGATACTCTCCGATTTCGCGCAGGTCGAGGACAATTTCAGGGAAATCATGAACAAGATAGCTTCCGCTCAGGCCGAGGTCGATTCGAACAGACGCAAGATTCTCGGGTATTCCCTCACGCTTCATAAAGAGCTTTATGCCTCCCCGCAGGGACAGTCTTTCGACGGCTTCTGGAATTACATGATGAGAAGTAGTGATGACAGAATCACGGAGCTCTGCGGGGAGATAGAGAAACTCCTGAAGGAGCAGAACATAGATTACGATGATTCGTTCCTTCTCTCGCTGAGGAAAACCTTCTATTCTGCAGGAAAACGCATTGTCGACAAGAATTCGATTCTCACCGAACGCATGAGCCGGGTGATGGCTCAGAAGACACGTTCCGAGCGGCGGGGCTTCGAGGAGCTTGTCGCATCACTGAAACAGGAGAGTGCGGTTCTCAGAAACAGCGAAAAGGCGCAGGCTTCAATAGAAATGGAGGTAGATACGACTCCTGAAATTCTTTTTCCGCTTTCGAGAACAATCCGATTGGAGAATGAGGAGAGCGTGACTCCCGTGATTCTCTTTGACGACAGCAGCAACAGCGCCTCCGTTCTTTCCCTTAAGGACGAATTCTACGTTGACGAAAAGATGCTTGAAGAGAATGTCAGAGCGTTCTTCAGAGAGACGGGAAGGGAAAGCTTCACTCTCTCCGTTCTCCTGGAGAGGTTCCCCGTAGAGAAGGGACTTGAAGAGATCGTTGCATACGTAACACTTGCTCAGAAGCGGGAGAAAAACGCCGTCAACAGCGGGGGAGAGGAGAAGATATTCTATTCCTGGAAAGGAAAGGACTACTTTGTCACATTGCCGGAGGTCAGATTTTATGCCGAATGAAAAACCGTGGAGCGCAGCCGCCATCAGGCTTCTGAAGGGGCCGGTCTACAAGAAACAGGAGAAAAGAGAGACCTGGGAGAATTTCATAACCTATAAGTCATCGCTTGATGACTATTTCGGTGTGCTGGGTCTCAGAGTGTTTCTGGAAACAGTCGACGGCTATGCATTTCTGGAAGAAGCTGATGAGAGATTGGAGAGGGGGATGGAAAACGAGGATGAGGAGGAAGAGATATCTCCTGCATCCAGACTGCCGCATCTCATCAGAAAGACGCCTCTTTCATATCCGGCGAGCATGCTCTGTGTGCTTCTGAGGTATGAAATCGAAAAATTCGAGACAAGCCAGAGCGAGGCCGACTGTGCCATACTCCGCAAAAGCGAAATTGCAGCCCTCTACAAAAGTTTCACAAAGGACAGAGCCGATGAAGTGAGGCAGATGAAGGCTCTCGATTCAACGCTGAGAACGCTGTGCCGTCTTACATATCTCTTCGCTTCTTCCGATGCCCTGTCCGAGAGCGAGATAAGCGATGATGCCGAGTTCGAACTCAGCCCCATCCTCAAGGCGAGGATTGACACAGCCTTCATGAAGGAGCTTCTGGAGAAGATGAAGGGAAGAGCACAAAGCGGTGAGAAGGACCTTCTGGAAGGAGACGACGGAAGATGAGAGACCTGTTTTCAGACAATAATTCGGGCTACAGACTCAGAACGCTTCAGATTTACAACTGGGGTGTGTTCGACAGAAAGACAGTAACATTTTCGTTTGACGACAAATCGACGATTCTCACCGGCCTCAACGGTTCTGGAAAGACGACGACAGTCGATGCGATTCTCACTCTTCTTGTACCTCCGCAGAAGCGCTTCTACAATCTCTCGTCCGAGAGTACGAAGAAGAGGGAGAGGGATGAGAAGAACTACACTCTCGGTGCCTACGGCTCGAAGGCCGACGAGGACGGGGACGGAGCATTGCAGTGCCTCAGAAAGAAGAACGAGGTAATCTCGATACTCAACGGTATATTCCATGAGACGACGGGGGACCGTTTTCTTTCTCTTCTCCAGGTCAGATACTTCATCGGTGAGGAGCTCAAATGCCTCAAGATAATCACCGAAAAGGAAGTGAGGATTGAAGATATCACTCTGCTGCTTGCGAGGAACAATACCCGGATAGCCCAGAACGCAAAATGGGTGTCGGTGCTGAAGGACAACCTCGGCTCGAGGCTCTTCGATTCCTTTGCTCAGTATCAGAATTTCTTCATGGACAAGTTCGGTTTCCGCAGTGACAATGCCCTCAAACTTTTCTCTCAGACTGTAGGCCTTAAGGTCCTGGGGGACATAACATCCTTCATCAGAACATACATGCTTGAGGACAAAAGCCCCGTAAGGGAATATGAACAGCTCAATTCGGACTTTGCCCATATTACCGGGATAGAGAAGGAGATGAGAAAGACCGAGAAGGAGATAGATTTCCTCTCGCGCGTAGTCAGTATCGGTGAGAACTATACTCTCTCCCTCTCGGAGAAGAACGGCGTCGAGGAAAGCCTGGAGGGACTCGAGTGCTGGTTCATTCTCCACGCCCTGCGGCTCTCGAAGGAGGAGATAGCGAAGAAGAAAAGCGCAATCGAGAGTATCGAGAGCAGAATCAGGGAGAACGACAGGGAGACGAATGAAAACGACGCTGTCCTCGAGAGCCTCAGAAGCAATGACGTGTCACGGACAATCCGTGAGCTTACAAGAGCCGTGGAGGAGGCAGAAAGGGAGGAAAACCTGAAAAGACAGAGGCTGAACGACTACAATGCTCTGGTCTCCTCACTGAGAAAACTCGGCACATCTCTCGTCACGGTGGAAAGCCGCGAGGATTATTCTGCCAATATCAAAGCCCGGGAAGAGGCGGAAGAGGATACGAAAGCGAGGAAGGCAAGACTGGAAGATGAGAAGAACCGTCTCCTCATCGATACGGATTCACTCGAGAAGGATATCAGAGCCGTGAGGGAGGAGATAGAGAGCCTCGAGAAGAGGGAGAACAATATTCCGTCCTCTCTTGTTGCCATACGTGAAAGGATTAGCTCATCTCTCTCCATTCCCCTGAAGAAGCTTCCGTTCCTGGGAGAACTAATCAGAGTCAGAGATGAAGAGAAGGAGTGGCTTGAGCCGATAGAGAAGCTTCTCTGTCATGAAGCCGTGATGATGATCGTGTCACCGGAGGATGAGAAGAAGGTCACACAGTTTCTGAACACTAATAATCTCAGGGACAGAATCGGCATCATCAGACGCGAGGAAATCATCAGAACAAGAAACAGCACGGATCTGATGAAGAAGGTTGAAATAAAGGAAAAGGACAATCCTCTCCAGACCTGGGTCGGAGACTATCTGACAGAGGAGTTTCCGCATGTCTTCTCCCGTGATGCCATAGCAGTGACGGAAAACGAATACGTCCTTCTCGAAACAGGCCTCATAAGAACGGGAGACAGAATCATCAAGGATGACAGGATCGACCCCTTCACGAAGAAGACTCCGTTCTATCTCGGGTGGTCGAACAGAGAGAGGCTCGAGGAACTCAACGAGCATCTCTACAACATGAACGATGAACTCGATTCCTTCCGTATCCGGATGGGGAACATCAGGAGGAATACGGAAGAAGCCGAACAGATTCTTAAGAAGCTGGAATCTCTCTCCCTTTTTTCCTCCTATGAAGAAATCGACAGACTCTCCGCACTGGAAATCCTCAACGGAAAGAAGAAGGAGAAGGAGGAATTCCTTTCTTCCAACTCGGACTATGAAGAGATTGAAAGGAAGATAAACGCAGCTGAGGAAAAGAAGAGAAGACTCAAGAATGAATACGGTGCCCTCTCTTCTTCCCGGGGAGTCGCGAAGAGTGAGCTGAAAACACTCGAGGAGACAGAGGAGAAGTTCAGAAAGAACGAAGAGAGGGGGGAGAAGAAGGAAGTCATCGCATCGTTCGTCACGAATAACCAGAAGGAGCTTAAATATGATTCCGTTGAAACCCTCCTCATTCTTCATGACGGTCTTTTCCGGAAGCTCGTGGAGGAACGTGATAAAAAGGAGAAGGAGTGTTCGGAACTCGAACACAGACTTACGGGCAGTATGAACGCATTTCTCAATCCTCCACGCTCACAGGTCGACAGTGACATAGACTGGAGCGGTGAGTTCGGATCCCTCATTCCCGAAGCCGCCTACCTTTCGGATTTCAGAGAGCTCTATTCTCAGAAGAAGGATGAAGACATATCTTCTCTGAGGGAGGAGTTCAATTCCTACCTGGAAAAGACGCTTTCAAACGTAATCGGAACCCTCTCCGAAGCACTTAACAGCTGGGAGAAGGAGATTCATGAAGCTGTCAGGATTCTCAACAGGAATCTCATGAAAATCCCCTTCAACAGAGATATGAGGTCTCATCTCAGACTCGAGGAGAAGAGAACCGGAGACAGGGACTACAGAACGTTCAGAAAAATGCTTGCATCTGCCGTTCCGGATAAACTTGTGCTTCTCAAGAGCGACAGCGAGCAGAAGAAAAGCATCTACGGCGAAATCAAGAAGTTCCTCGATAAGTACAACGGTGACGAGAAGCTCAAGCGAAGGGTGCTTGACCTCAGAAACATCTATCAGTTCACGGTCTACGAGGACAACGCGGAGGGCAACATATCGACCTATTCGGATACAGCAGCCCTCAGCGGAGGCGAGAAGGCCAAGCTGACGTACACCATTCTAGCTTCGGCCCTCTGCTATCAGTACAATCTCGACAATGAGGACGAGAAGAGGAAGGGACCGTTCAGATTCGTCATCCTCGACGAGGCCTTCTCGAAGAGTGATGCCAACAACAGTATCTATGCCCTCGAGCTCTTCAAGGAACTCGACCTCCAGCTCATGGTCGTCACTCCCCGTAACGGAATAAACCTTGTCGAAGGCTATATAAACTCGCTTCATCTAATAGAGAAGAATGGCAATACGTCTTCTGTCAGCAGCATGACGATAGAGGAGTACAGAAAATCGTGATGACAGCCGTAGAGGAAATAAGAAGGACTGCACTCAACAGATACAGGGATTTCCTGCGCTCTGTCTCTGCTTCCGTTCTTCTGGAGAGGCCTTCTGATTTCTTTCCATGGGTCTACAGAGGGAACAAGGGGAGAAAGGGAGACACGTATGCCGACTCCCTCGCCCTCTATACGGAGCTCTACTCCTCCTCGAAGGAGAAGATGGGCTGGGGGTATTCGCTCTTTACTGAGAAGGTGAATACCCGCTCCTACGGCGAGCAGACGAGAATAAGGGAGATAGCGATAACAGGTGAAGAGGACTATCTCAGATTCATCGGAAAGGAGAAGGAATACGGAATCTTTCTTTCCTCTCTTTCTTCTTTCAGGGAGTGTTTCGTATCATCCGGTTTTTCTCTTTCTTCACTTGATTCATGGGTGCAGAGCAACCTTGATTTTCTTCAGGAGAAAAAGGAGGAAGGCTATTACAGCTCGGTATTCACCGCCCTTGTCTGGCTCATGTCAAATCCCGGATCCGGTCTCTACATAAGGGAGATTCCTCTTTCCCTCCACACGAAGTTCATCGAGGAGAATGAAAGGTTGATCCTCTCCCTCTATGAGGCTGTTACATCAAAAAAGGCGCTGTCGTCCTTCGAGGAGACATTCGGGCTGAAGAAGAAGGAAGCTCTCATCAGATACAGACTTCCCGACGGCAGAGAGGAGACGGGGCTCAGAATGGCGGACTTCAAGGCTCTTCCGCGGCTTTGTGACCTCTCCGGGGTGAAGCGTGTCTTTGTCGTCGAGAATGAAATCGTCTACCTGACATTTCCCGTGGAAGAAGACATGATGTGCATCTACGGAGGAGGCTTCGGGGTCTCGGTTCTCAAGAATGCAGAATGGCTGAGAGACAGGGAGCTTTATTACTTCGGAGACGAGGATGAACACGGATTCGAGATACTCGCTCTCTTCCGTTCCTTCTTCCCTCATGTGAAGTCTTTCCTCATGGACATGACGACATACCTCGATCATGAGCGATATGCTGTGAAGGGAAAAAGCTCAAGCACTGTCTATGATTCCTTCCTTACCCCGGGCGAGAAGAAAGTGCTCGATTTTCTGAGAAGAAATCCGGAAAAAAGCCGCCTTGAACAGGAGAGAATCAGTGTTCCCTACATAAGGGAACGCCTCGAGAAGTGACAGTGGAGGAAAGATTTTCCTTCGCCTCCGGTTATCCTCAGCGTCATCAGGCTGTCTGTGATTTCCGGCTCAATGTCGACAGGTTCGGTTCTTCTCTCTCCAGCTGTATTCGAGTAGAGTTTTTTCGGCACAGTGAAGGAACTGAGGAGCTGCTGCGCCTTCGAATCGGAGTAGTCGATGATGTCACGGTTTTCCCTGAGATAGTTGAAGAGGTCGAGAAGAGCCGCCGTCTTGTGGACGCAGAGTTCGATTACTCCGTCCCGGTCCTTCTGAGATATCCCGCATTCTATTGACTGACGGTCCTCTACAGTGAAGCCGCGGAAGTGCTGATTCCAGCCGAAACAGGAAATACCTCTGATGCCGTCTCTTCCAAGCACTATGGTGACTAACGCGGGGGTTCCCTTCAGTGCATGGACCTCGACTGTGTATGAGAGCTGTTTTTCACTGCTTTTACATTCGTCTTGACTTTCCGGGAAACCAGCTTTCCATTTGAAATGAGGGATGTCGCCTTGTGAAGTGTCTTGAGAGTGGGCTTGTAGATGTCGAGAGAGGAGCCTAACGAGAGATAATGAGGCTTTTCGTCGTCCTCGAAGACGAGAGTGTGGAAAGCATATTCGTCGCTGCTCCCGTCTTTGAGGGAACTCCGCTTCTCCGAGTAGCCCGTCTCGAAAAAGACATCCTTTCCGTAATCCGCCTCTATTTTTAAGAGCACCGCAGCTATGTGCTTGCAGTATACAGCGCTTTGGGCATAGGCGCACGTGCAGGACGGGCTCTCGACTTCGCCCGAGTTGAGCGTAAGAGTCACATGATAGCCGTTTGTGCCTTCAACAGTGGCACTGAAGTTGTTGTATCCGTCTTCTCTGACCCCGGAAACGGAATTGTATCTGTAAAGTTCGCGTCCCCTTCTGGGTATTGCAGGGTTGAACAGCTTTTCCCACTCCGACATGGGAAATATCGTAGCGGGGAAAATGAAAGTAATCCGTACTTATCAGGAAAAACAGTCGAAGTGTATTCTCCGGAGTCAGTTCTCTGTACTCTTCTTCCTCCGCTTCTCGAGATAGAGGAAATAGCCCGCGTTTAGGATGATGCCGAAAGCTGTTGCAACCGGGGCCGAGAGACCGATTCCCGTGAGACCGGCGTCAGGCTGTATGCTCATGAAGTATGCCAGGGGAAGACGCACGAGAAGCGTCTGCGCAAGGCCCTGGATCATGACCCACACCGTCCTGTTGGTTCCGTTGTAGTAACCTATCATGCTGAAGAGCACCGCCGTCACGATTGTCTCGGGAGCAAAGCCTCTGAGATAGTCGAATCCCCGTGCTATTACCTCCTCATCTGTAGTGAAGAGTGCCGTGAGCATATCCCCTCTGAAGAGGACGAGAACAAAGACGAAAGCTCCGATGACGACGCCGACGGCGATTCCCGTGAGCATCGATTTCCTTGCTCTGTCTTCCTTTCCGGCTCCGATGTTCTGCGAGACAATCGAGGCCATCGACTGCATGAGTGCGGAGGGAACGAGCATCGCGAAGTTGACAATCTTGCAGGCAACGCCGTAGCCCGAGGATGCGGCAAGGCCCAGTCTGTTGACGAATGCGCAGAGTGCGAGGAAGGATACCTGGGTAAGCGCCTCCTGGAGGGCAAGGGGAAGTCCTATCTTCAGCGAGAGCTTTCCCTTGCTGTTGAAGCGGAAATCACCCTTCGTGATTCTGAACGGGAGGCCGCGCTTTTTTAAGAGAAGAAGGGCGAAGATTACGCTGACGGCCTGCGCAAGTACTGTCGCAAGCGCTGCTCCCGCGGTATTCATGCGGAATACGGCAACGAGGAGAAGGTCTCCGAAAATGTTGACGACGCATGCAACGGCAACGAAGAGAAGCGGGGATCTGCTATCTCCGAGGCCTCTGAATATTGCTGATAGAAGATTGTAGGCCACGATGAAGAATATGCCGCTTCCGCAGATACGGACATACTGCACTGTCTCCTCTATTGCCTCCTCGGGAGCCTGCATGAGTATCGAGACGGGGCGGGCGAAGACTATCATCAGAACGAAGAGCACTGCAGATATTATTCCGAATATTACCACGGAGCCTCCGATTACCGGTCCTATGTCATCCTCTCTCTTCTCTCCGAGGTAGCGTGAGATGAGTACCGTTATTCCCATCGCAAGCGATACAATCACGAATGTGACGAGGTTGAGTACCTGACTTCCCGTGGATACTCCCGAGAGTCCCGCAGTCGTACCGAAACGGCCGACTACGAGAAGGTCCACGGCTCCGTATGCAGCCTGGAGAATGAGGGATGCGAGAATCGGGAGCATGAAGCGCACCATCTTTCTGAGTATGCTTCCCTCTGTGAAATCGAGACTGGAACTGCTGTTCATTTTTTCAACCACCTTGAACTCATGGTTTCGTAGAACTTCCGTGTAGTCCCGATGAGAATTTCGGCTTCCTCGTCGGATACGGGAGGAAGGTCGGCGATGATCTCCTCGAAGACTTCTTCGTTGTACTTCTTCGAGAGTTCCCTTCCTTTCTCCGTTATTTCGAGATAGGTCACTCTTGCGTCGTCGGGAGAAGTCGTCTTCCTGAGGTATCCCTTCGTTTCCATCTCGTTGACAGTTCTCGTCACTCCGGGGCGCTGTACATTCATCTCCGAGCTTATATCTGAAACACGGACGTAGCCGTTCTTCCTTTCAAGCTTTTCGATTGTATCGAGATAGCGGACATATGAAGGCGACACTCCCTCCGGCAGGAGGGGAAGCATGTCCCTTATCCGCTTTCCCATGTAGAATGCGTCCATAATTCTCTTGATGAGTTCGACTGTCATGGAAGTTCCTTGATTATCATTGATAATTAACGGAGATAATTATGTGTATATCGTACATTTCGTCAAGCTCCTGTGATGCCTTTCCGGATGAATATGGACAGAGGTGTCATTCGGCAAAATATGTGTCATGCTGTATTATGTGTTTATATTTTGCCGATACTCTGAGAAAATCTGCCATGTCGGAAAGAAGATACCTCAGTGCGGCAGAAACTGCAGACAGATGGAAACTAAGCCAGCGAAGTGTCAGAAATTATTGTGAGAAGGGGCGTGTGGAGGGGCGCTTCTCTCTCACGGAGAATGGAAAATACCTCTGGGAGCCGGGAAGCCCGGGAGGAAAAGGAGACAGAAGGGAGGTCCGAGGGATCTTCTTTCCGTTCTCAGAAGTGAGAGTGAGATATCTTACAGCGGAGGAATCTCTCATAAGATACAGATTGACCTGACCTGCAATTCGAATCACATCGAAGGATCGAAACTTACGCATGAACAGACACGCTATATCTTTGAGACGGGAACCATCGGAATTACAGATTCTCCGGTCAATGTTGATGATATAATCGAGACTGTGAATCACTTCAGCTGTATTGATGCCGTGATTGGCAGCACGGGACAAAAACTCTCCGAGAGCCTGATCAACCGTATTCACGGCATTCTGAAAAGCGGAACAGAGGACAGCCGGAAAGCATGGTTCATGGTAGGAGAATACAAGAGACTACTGAACGAGGTTGCTTCAGGAGAGATTGCGAGACCGGAGAATGTCAGGTCTGAAATGAGGACGCTTCCTGCTTCCTATAATGCCATAAGAGAGGTGCCTCTTGATGATATTCTGGATTTCCATGTGCGTTTCGAACGCATTCATCCGTTCCAGAACGGTAACGGACGGATAGAACGCCTTATCATGTTCGGAGAATGCCTGAGAAACAACATAGTTCCGTTCATGATCACCGAAGAGCTGAAGATGTACTATTACCGCGCGGGATGAGGAAAGAGGATGGCTGAGACAGCTCAGGATGCCATGAGAAGAAGCCTGGAATACTTCAGAATCGACACCTGATCCCATGTTCCAGATCCGCGTTTTCTGCAGCTTTCCGCAACACGTAACAGTGCATCTCAGGGAACGATTGTCAGAAAAGACTGAAGTACTTTTTCGGGACTGACTCATCCGGAAGGCTCGGGGGAATGACGGCTCCCGACAAATGAATGTCATGTTCATTACTCATGAGATGGAAGCGGAATACACCGTAAAGGAACTCAAGGAGTAGAAATCCCTTTCTTCCGGGGGACGGGTACATTTCTAGCGTGGAGTCGGGAGTATCCGTCGACAGAATCCACATCTACGGAAGCTGTGATGCTTTCGACTTCGAGTTATCCGACTCAGAAAGGGATAGGATTCAGTCTCCGTCTTCTGTCTGTTGTCTTCCCCTGCGAGTTCCGGGAGGCTGTATGTCATGAATGGAATGCACATTCAATACAGTGTCAGGCCGCAGTATTGTCCGCAGAGCCGTTGTGTATGATACTTTCAGAGGCTCATGAAATCGATTCTGTGTCCGAGTGTAACAGATACCGCGTTCTTTTTGTTGTACGTGTCGAATGCGGCTTCTACGGAGGCTTCTATCTGGAGGCCGGGAGCGTAGAGGTATCTGACTCCGGCATTGAGGAGAAGAGTTGTCATACGCTCTCCGTTGAGGGTGTAGACTGCGTCGTAGTCGATTTCTCCCGTTCCTATTGTGCTCTCTCCGTAGGGTGAGTCGATTGTGTATCCGTTACCTCTTATGAGAACAGCGAAACTCAGAGATGCTCCGATGCTGCCGCTCTCATATTCCGCCTTCAGCTCCTGGTAGAGTGAGTTCGGACCGTACTTGAAGCCGAGATAGAGTGCGTTCGGCTCGTAGAGGTCCGTGTTGCCGTCGGTATGGAGAGGAACTGTGAACTTACCCGCATCTACCTCCCTGTTGTAGTTGTATGGATTGCAGAAGTAGATGCCGTAGGTGAGGTTGAGGCCCGTTCTGAACTCGTACGTTGTCGTCGAGAGTCTATACTTCTCGCTGTTTTCCATAAGGAGGAGTGAGTCATCTCCGTCAGCGATGTGCCACTGTACTCCGCCGCCGGCGCCGAAAGCTGTCGGCTTTCCCTTCTCCTCCTCGGTGGGGAGGCTGAAATCGTCCATCTCAAACTCCCCGAAAAGCCTCAGTTTTCCTTCTCCGGGAAGGTCTATTATTCCTTCCGCCTCGAGATAGAGCATTACGTTCGAGCCCTGCTGGTAGAGGTTGTGGTAGACTGCGAAAGGATTGATGTCGAAGAAGTCGGGGTACCTGTTGTAGATGAGGTTGAGCTCTCCCAGGCTTACTCGGAATGCTCCCTGATTCCATTCCACCCTGTGGGCGGCGACAGTCTTCACAACCTGAGAAGTGTCTTCCGGTACTGTTCCGGATCTTGTTGCCGAATTTCTGAGTCCCAGTCTGTTGAAACTTATGAGAACGAAGTTGTAGGTGAAGGAACCGTTACCGAGAGGAGTTGTGTAGTCGCCCCAGATGTTGTCGAGAAACGGTACGTCTTTGCTGATTGCAAACTGGTGACTTCCCGCTCCCCATGATATCGGCCTCCTGCCGACTGAGACGAAGAATTTATCGAATGTGATTTCGCTGTATGCGTAGCGTGGAAAGTTCAGATCGAGTATATCATTTAGAATGTCGAACCTGTAGGGGATATTGGAGTAGTAGTCCCGTCTGTAGAAGGAGTTCAGCGTCTGTCTGAAGTCTATGTCGAATACGAGCCGGAAGTGTTCGTCGTCAACTCTGAACCCGATATCGAAGAAACTGTCTCGGTCATAGTAGCGATAGTAGACATCCTGTACTGTCGTATAGAAGCCCTGCTCCTTGTATTCTCCGTTCTCTGTATACGATTCAAGATTGAAGTGAGGAAAGCCGTCGTAGAGAAGCTGTGGATTCGCTCCGGCTGTAAGTGAGACGGAAGCATGGAGCGAAAGAACGACAAGAAGAGATGCGAGAACAGTTAGGACTTTTTTCATTGTATAGCGATTATAGGCAAAGAGCTCTTTCTTTCCAACACCGTAGATGATTCCGGAAAGGGAACACGATACGTCCTCCCCGTGTCCTCTGCGTAACACTTTATGCTTATCGATTTGTAAAACAGGAAGTTAGCTTGCATTTGTACAGTAAATGTTCTTTTCATGCTTTCTTTCATGGGGGCGCTGACCAGTGTCCTCTCCTCCCTGTCTGTTCCGGATGAACTGCGGCAGCGGAAGCTGACGCGAAGCTATCTCCGGAGACAGCGGCCCGGGGAAAATGGCGGGCAGTTCTTTCCAGGAGCTTTGACTACAACTTTCCCGTCCTCTTCCCCGATTCTTTTATGATTTTCATCGTCGTATGTTCGATTCTGCAGGGAAAATTCTGGAGGGTAATCCAGCTCATTATATGTTATAAGAAATATAATACCTAATTCGGAATTATAATTCATAATTATATTGTCCATACCGGCAGAAGACCATTCACCGGGAATCCCATAATCCGGATTCTGAGAGCGGAAGTCTGATTGAAGATTCGGTAAATGAACAGAAAGGTAATCCTCAGCTACTTTCTTCCAGTGAATAATCTTTGATTATCCTCTCAACCACCTTCTCCGGCGGATCGTTGTTGATGTTGAATCTTCCTGCGCCGAGGGAACTGTAGATTTTCCCGTAGTAGTCGAGGTCCCCCCGGATTTCCCTCATGTAATGAGTCTTGTGGGCGTTCTTGTACTTTTCGTCGCTGTAGATTGTGTCGTTCTTATCGCTGAAGACAAGACGCTGGAAGATGTGATAGGGCGTGTCGCAGAGCTCAATCAGAATGATGCCGCCGGCCCTGACGGCGTCTGCGAAGCTCTCCGTATATGTCATCGGGGTGACGGCAAATACGAGGTCTTCGTCTTTCTTAAGAATATCGGTGATGATTTCTCCGCGTATCCTGTCCCTTTCCCTGAGGGGAGTTGTGTTTACGAAATCCTCGATTGTCGTTCCTTTTCTGATCTTCACCTCGTTGTCGAGGTCGTAGAAGGCACATCCGAGTCTTTCTGAAAGCAGTTTTCCCGTCGTCGTCTTTCCGACGCATGACATCCCGAACAAGAGTATCTTCATTTTCGTCTCCTGAGAGATTGTAGCATACTTCACCCGGATAGAGGCAGGAAAACCGGATTCCGGAGCACTCTTTTTCCGTGTTATGGAAATGAAGGGGGTGGCGGGATAGACAGGATTTTACTTTGTTCCTTTTCCTTCTGTAACGATATTTCCTTTTGATATACAATTCCTTTCTTGAGGAGTGTTGAGAATGACACACGAAGAATACGTTAAGGCTGCGTCTTTCTGGGACGGAAAGGTGAGTGTGAAGATGGAGCCGGATGAGCTGAAGAGAAGAGTGTACGAATATCTTGCCTCATCATCCGTATGTGCACTTGCAACTGGAAACGGAGATTACGTCAGATGCACGCCTCTCGAATACAGCTTCCACGACGGAGTCTTCTGGATCTTCACGGAAGGCGGACACAAGTTCCTGTCCCTGGAGAAGAACGACAATGTGTCTCTTGCAGTATATGACAACAATCCCTCGTTCGGGGGACTCAGAAGCGTACAGGTCGAGGGAAAGGCTGAGATTGCAGAGCCCTTCAGTGAAATGTACAGATCACACGCGGAGTATAAGAAGATTCCTCTTCCGGCATTGAGGAAACTCAGTGACGAGGGCCACCCGATGTATCTCATAGCAGTTCATCCTTCTCGTATGGATGTGCTCTTCTCATCCTTCAGGAAGGAAGGTTTCGATTCGAGACAGAGTCTTGAGCTTGTTTCCGGAGGAAGCGGAGAATGAAGGGGAAAAAGCACCGGATTGTATTCAGTGTCCTTGTGATTGTCCTCGTTCTTGCCGCTCTCTTCATGTGGTATGTGAGTGACTTCTATCATGCGACGGATGATGTTTACGGCTTTTTCTCTGAGAGCGGGGAAGTGAAGATAAGCGAGTACCCGGAGTATCTTCTTCTCGACGGAAAGGGAGAGGAGAGCGCACTCATCTTCTATCCCGGAGCGAAGGTCGAGTACACGGCATATGTTCCCCTCATGTATGAGATGGCAGAGAGCGGAGTGGATGTCTTCATTGTAAGGATGCCCTTCAATCTGGCATTCTTCGGAATCAGCAGGGCAGACGACATCATCTCTCAGTACAGCTACGAAAGCTGGTATATATCAGGTCATTCCCTCGGCGGGGCCATGGCTGCCTGTTATGCAGAGAAAAATGCGGAAAAGCTTGACGGCATCATATTTCTTGCTTCCTTCACAACGAAGGACCTGAAGAGCAGCGGTCTGAGGGTGCTTTCTGTCTACGGAACCGAAGACGGTGTATTGAACATGAAGAGAATCGAGGAAGAGAAGGATCTTCTTCCCTCCGATTATACCGAAGTCATCATAGAGGGAGGCAATCATGCCTGTTTCGGTTCTTACGGGGAGCAGAAGGGGGACGGAGAGGCCCTGATCTCTCCCTCCGTTCAGAGGCGTCTGACTGCAGATGCGGTCACGGCTTTCATTCGATGATAAAGGAGAGGGTATGAATATGGTGAAGACTGTAGTATTGGAAAATTCGGAGATGGACTACATCTCATTCGGACGGGGAAAGAAGACATTTGTCATTCTTCCGGGACTTTCGGTGCATTCCGTAATGAAACTTGCGGATGCAGTTGTGGCGGCCTATGCGGCCTTTACGGAGGAATATACCGTGTATCTCTTCGACAATACGAAGAATATAGGGGAAGGGTATACGATACGGCATCTCGCCGATGATACGGCCTCTGCAATGAAGGCTCTCGGCCTCGAAGGTGCTGACGTACTCGGTGTCTCGATGGGCGGCATGAGAGCGATATATCTTACATCACGCCATCCGGAACTTGTGCATAAGCTTATTCTCGCATCGACTGCATACCGTGTGAATGACACGTTCCGCTCATTCTGTTCCGCGCTTCTTGAAAAGTCGGAGAAGAGAGACGGGGAGGGGCTTCTCGGAGCCTTTGCCGACTATGTGTATTCGGAGAAGTCGCTTTCTCTCTACAGGAAATCTTTCATCGATGAAAACAGAGGAATAACCGAGGAGGAATACTCCAGACTCTGTGTACTTATAAAAGCATGTCTCGGTTATGACGCGTCGGAGGAGCTCGGGGGGATAAATTGTCCTGTTCTCGTAATCGGATCGGAAGGCGACAGAGTCCTGACGGCAGAGGCATCGAGGGAGACAGCTTCCGCCCTGGGGTGTGAGCTCTACCTTTATGATTCCTCATACGGCCACGCGGTCTATGACGAGGCTCCCGATTACAAGGAGAGGTGTCTGGAATTTCTTATGAACCAGACTGTCCGCTAATTCCTGCATTAAACAGGAATTAGCATATCAATCCGGATCTATCGGATCCTGTTACCGAAGAAAACGGTTTCGAAGAATTCCTTCGTTTTCTCCTTTCCGAATTTCTTTACGAATACATCCGTCGACGGTCCGCCGTTCTCGATGAGACCGGAGACATATGCGTCAGTCAGTCTCTTCTTTTCCTCAATGTCTGATGTGTCCTCAGCTTTCGAGTTTATATAGGTTCTGAGGTAGTCCTCCGGTGCGATGTCGAGGAGAGCTTCCTTCTTCGCCTTCTTTATGATGCTCTCGCTGAGTCTTATGTCATCATACCAGTGCTTTCCCGGATCCCTGTCTGGGACGGAGGAATACCTCTTTGCAACTTCGTTGAAGACTGAGGCGTCGTACGGGTGCACAGTCGTATCGAAGAATTCGACGAAGAGAGTGTCGTTTCCCGCTGCGAGTACGCGGTCGTAGGAATACAGGGGCATGTCCTTCTCGAATGGGACTATGACGAGCGTGTCCATCTTCATGAGACCGAAGAAGCCCTTTGCCTCCATAGTAGATACGTGCCCCAGCCCCTCTGCTCTGTAGTGGTTGACAGTGAAGGTCATTCCGCTGACCTTCATTGTGGAGAATTCTCCGGCATCAAGCTTTTCAAGCGGGTACTTTGTCCTGATTACATCAAGAAGTTTTTCAACCTTTATCATACTTTTTCCTCCCCGTGGAGTCTCAGATTCTCCAGTCCGCTTTCGTGAAGAAGAACTGATGCGAGCAGCAGCAGACCCTGTCCGACTGTGTTGACGCCTTCCGCTATCCAGTTCATGGACGCCTTCTCGAAGTTCTTTGACGAGAGGTAGCCCATGCAGAGCGAGAAGAAGAACGAGAGAACGAAGAGTGCCACAAGTCCCTTCCTTCCGACCTTGACTGACATCACCGATAGACCCGCGTCCATGAAGCCCAGTCCCAGGACCATGAGTGTGACGAAGACGAATGTGCCGCTGAAGTACCCGGGAGTCTTCGTCCTGTCGACATTCCTTCCGAGGATGAGGAGCATTACGGCTAGGATGATTACGATTACACCTGCAGCCCCGTACAGTCTTGTATTGTTCTGCTTCACCTTCGAGGGATTCTCGGTCTGCCTGTGCAGAATGAGAGCGAGTATTCCCAGTCCTGCAAGCATGAATCCCAGCGACTGCATCGGGAAGAAGACGTTGCTCAGCGATTTGAAATCACAGAGGCCGAGGGCGTAGAGAAGCTTGTAGCTTGCCTTCATGAATCCCGCAGCGATCACGTCGATTGTTCCCGCAGCGAAGAGCGCGAACGCTCCCTTGCTCATCTTGTTGTAGAGGTCGCGGATCAGGATTATGGTTGCAGAAGTAAAGAGGATTACCGGTATGTAGTCGACAAGCGACATTCCGACTGAGAATTCGTTCATACTTTTATTTCCTCACTTTTTCTTTTCCGTCTTTCCGTTCAGGTGGTAGATCGGAAGCAGCGGGATGATGATAGGCGTCCTGTCGGCATAGGTGTTGTATTCCCTGTTGTCGCCGTATCTCTTCATCTGCCTCTTCTCAAGTCTCTGTGCGCCGTTGAACATGATGTAGACGATTGCTATGTATGCCACAATTGCCGTAATCCACTGCCCGACAGTCGAATATGTCGTGATGCCGCTGATGAAGACTCCCGTCCAGAATGTGATTTCTCCGAAGTAGTTGGGGCATCTGACCATTCTGTAGAGTCCTTTCATGGCGACCATGTCCGGTCTTTCCTTCTTCTGTGCGGATTTCTGTTTATCGGCAGTGGACTCGAGGATGATTCCGATTACAGATACTGCCATTCCGATGAGCGGAAGCGTCATGTCCTTCGATCCGTTCACGATACGGAAGAGCATCGGGCTTGTCTGAGCCACATAGAGTGCGGAGACGAAGATCCAGATGAATGCAAGTACGAAGACGGGCATCTTCTTCTCGCTGTTCCTGCCCAGTGTATCCTTCGCGACATCGGTCTTTCTGAACGATGCATTCTTCAGTTCCCTTGCAAGGAGGAAACCCGAGAGGCGCGCACCGTAGAGGATGAAGAGTATGAGCTGCAGAACGACGATGAGAACGGGGGTCTGCGTCGGGTTGACGAAATACATTACCGCAATTGCGATTCCGCCTCCGGCTATGGCAAAGCCGTAGCCGATCGAGAGGAAGTATACGAACTTGTAGAAGCCCACCGAGCACATTACCGCGCATACGGCGTAGAGTATTCCTAAGAGTTTCCAGGGCATGTCAGTTCTCCTTCTTTCCGAAGTACTCGTTGAGGTACTTTCTGAAGCTGTGTTCTCCGACCTTCGTGTCGCCGACTAGATCGTGGCTGAGAGTCCACTTCGAGAAGAGGATGATGTCGTGTTTTCCCGCCTTCTTGATCTTCGGGAGGTTTGCGAGGATTCCGAAGAGCCAGATGGGTGCCCACTTGATCCTGACGGGCTTTCCCGCTGCGTCGAAGCAGAGTTTTGCCATCTCCTCGTATGTATAGGTCTCCTTACCGCCGACATTGTATGTCTTGTTGGTGTCGTTCATGTGTTCAACGATGAACTGTGCAAAGTCCGGGCAGTCCACGACGTTTGCCTTTACTCCGCCGTAGCCCTTCAAGAGCTGCATCTCGCCTTTCTCGACGTAGGGCTTGAAGACCTTTGCGATGTCATAGAAGTATCCAGTGGGGCGGTAGATGACCCAGTCCATTTCTCCCTTCTTTATATCCTGTTCGACGAGGTATTTCGCGTGGAGCATCGGTACTTCCTCGGCTCCCTTCTCGTCACACGATATTACCGATATGTAGTTGAACTTCTTCACGCCTGCCTTCACGGCTTCCCTGTAGAGGTTCATGTTGCCTTTGTAGTCGATGTCGTAGGATGTGAACTTCGTGCTCGCGCCCGTGAGTCCCATTGTCGTGATTACGACTTCCGCTCCGTCGCAGAGACCGTTGAGGGTTGCCGGGTTCGTTGCGTCGATGCTGACGAACCTGTATTTTCCCTCGATTCCCTCGATCTTTCTTTCCCTGAGGTCGGCTGCGACTACCTCATGTCCCGCCTTTACGAGGGAAGTGAGTATTTCTCCTCCCAGATTTCCGAATGCTCCTGCAAGTACTACTTTCATCTTTCTTTCTCCTTATCCTTTACCTTATTTCCTACTCTTTTCCTTGGATCTCTTGTCGTTGATTATCTTCATGTGCTCCGCAGTGACGAGAGTGACGTTGTTCTCCTTCGCCCACTGTACGCAGCCTCTGAGGACCGTTGACAGGAAGACTCTCGGGACACCGAGAATCGTCTCGAGTGCGTCGTCTGTGAACTTGACTGTGTCGTCTGCACGGTCTGCGGCGTATCTTACCGATTCGAGGGAAGCCTTTCTGACCTGGAGAAGCTCCGCTCTCATCTTCGCCTTCCTGTGGAACCAGAAGTTCTTGGAATCCCTGTAGCCGTAGTCGACGGGAAGGGGAGGGAAGTCCTTCGCTTTTACGCCGTTGATGATGGCATCGGAGTACCTCTTCTTCATGAGGATCCTGTCTACGCGGAGAATGAAGTGTGCACCGAACTTCGAGGTGATTCCGTTGAAGTCATGGTACGGAGGCTCGTAGCCGTTTGTCTCTCCCGCCTTGTCACTTGCCGCATTGTCGAGTTCCCTCATCCATGTGCATTCGATGGCCTCTATTGCATCCGTGAGGACGAGAGGTCTCTTTTCTCCTGTCGTCTCCTCAACGATTCCCTTCTCGAGTTTGAAGTTGCACTTCGGCATCTTGTCGCTCGGCTTGTCTCCCGGCCACGAAAGCTTCACGGCTTCCTTGAAGGAGGAAGGCTTGTCATCGATGAAGTTGATGGCGCACTTTCCGTTGCGGAGAATGTTCTGTGCGGTGTTGGAGGAGTTGCGGCACTCCAGGAGCATTGCATAGTAATCCTTGCCCGCTACATAGTAGGGCTGCACGAGTGAGTAGGGGCCGAGTGTTGTAGATCCGTCCTCACAGAGTGTGCTGATGACGACTGTCGGCATCGGGAAGAAAAGCGATGTCTGATAGAAATTGTCCACGATTCTGAGGTTTTCGAAACTGCTCATGAATTTTTCTCCTTGTCTATATCCTGTAATAGTTTTCCGATTACATCGTACAGTTTTTCAAACGGTACGTCCTCCATCACCCAGCTCAGCATCGACTCTGCCATGAAGAGCGATAAGAACTCCCTGTCGCCTCTTTCCCCGAGTACGGGGAGAATGAAGGATGCTATCTGCCCCCTCAGCTGGCTGTGCCTCTCCGTGAAGACCGATGCGAACTTCTTTGCCGCTCCGGGATCCGAGAAGAGACTCTCGTGTTCTCTTACGAACGATGAGAGCATGGAGTATATCCTTTCAAGTGTCTCCTTCGCCGGTGCAGTGGATGCCTTTCTGAACTCCTCTGTCGAGAGAAGCCAGTCTTCAGATACCGCCGAAGCGACAAGCATGTCCTTCGAAGGAAAATAGTTGTAGACCGTACCGAGTCCGAGATTGAGGGCCGAGGCTACGGAACGCACCGTGGTCTTCGAATAACCCACTGTCTCTATCTGCCGCCTTACCTCGGCTATCAGCTGCTCGCGCACGTTCTCTATGATCTTCGGCATTCCGGCCTCCACATCTACCGTTATATGAACGTGTTCACTATTTGTCAAGGAATGAATAAAGAAGTATCGATAAAAAGAGCACAATTCATGTAAAATTTTACAATCGAGAGAGAAAAAACTCATCGTAATGCTCCGGTTGTGATAATATTGGCAGAGGATACGGAGTCCTCTCCGTCCCAAAGTGAGGTAACCATGATTGAAAGAGTCGGGAAGTTTCTGAAGGATGCGGGAACATATTATCTGGCAACAGTCGAAGGCAGTCAGCCGAGGGTGAGACCCTTCGGTACGGCACACATATTCGAAGGAAAACTCTATATACAGACGGGAAAGAAGAAGGATGTCTCGAAGCAGCTGCATTTGAATCCGAAGGCTGAAATCTGCGCCTTCAAGGACGGTGAGTGGCTGAGAGTCTCTGGCGAGCTCATCGAGGATGACAGGAGAGAAGCGAGAGTCTCCATGCTTGATGCCTATCCGTCACTCAGGGCGATGTACGACCCCGACGACGGCAACACCGAGGTATTCTACTTCAGAAATGCCACCGCGGTTTTCTCGTCATTCACTCATGCTCCCGAAACAGTGAAGTTCTGACATGGTGAGGGAAATAGTCCGGGACGAGAATTTTCTCTCCCTTCCGTCGGATGAGGCCACCCCGTCGGACAGAAGAGTCGCGGACGACCTCGTCGACACACTGCGTGCCAACTTAACGCGCTGTGTCGGCATGGCTGCGAACATGATCGGGGTGAGGAAGAGAATCATCGCAGTGGCTGCGGGCCCCCTGGTCTTCGTCATGATCAATCCGGTCATTCTGAAGAAGAAGGGGGAGTATACAACGGAAGAAGGCTGCCTTTCCCTCGACGGAATGAGGAAATGCACACGCTATGAGGAAATCGAAGTCGGGTACCTCGATTCCTCATGGCAGAGGCGGAAGGGCAGCTTCTCGGGGTTCACCGCTCAGATCATACAGCACGAAGTCGACCACACAGAGGGAATCGTGATCTGACGGGTCAGGTTATCTGGGGAGGAATATCGAGAGAAGAGAGGTACCTTTCGACATTGACGTAGTCGATTCCGCTCACTGATGTATCCTCTCCTCTGTAGAGTACTGTCTTGGAGGTTATTCTTCCGTAAAGCTGCTCGGTGACGGCGCATTTTCCGTTGTCGAGAAGATGGACACATTGTGCCGGACTCTGTTCTCTGCTGTGTTTTATCTCATAGATTCTACACGTTACGGTACGGGGGAGAAGACGACCATATCGAATTCTCCCGATGCGAACTGAAGCGTGAAGACCCTGTTTTCTCTTTCGGCAAGACTTGTCTCGAGAAGAACGATGTCCTCGAGCATTCTTCCGGTTATACTCGTGATTATTCTGTCTGTAATGTATTTCCTGTCTTCCGGAGGAACGGTGCGGAAGAGGTTGTCGCTCATGACGCTTTCCACGAGTGCTTCGGCCCGGGCATATCTAAGGCCGGGCTGCGTGATTATCTTCCGCATTCTTCTCGAGTTGGTGTCCGAAGCAGAGATGACAGGTACCGGATAAACGAGGTCGAGGAGTTCAAGATATTCCTCGATTTCGAGCGCGACTGCAGGTGTGATTTCGACGCTCTGCTTCTCTCTGTTTCTTATTTCCAGAAGTTCCATCAGCTTTCCCTTTATTGCGGGAATATCGAGCCTGCTCAGAATATCGGTCGGTCTTGTTCTGTCCCTGAGGAGATTCCTCTCCGCCAGAGCGTAGTCGCTGGATTTGAAATCCCTTGTCAGAACCTCGACTGTAAAGCGGTGATTCATGTCCTCGACCACGCGGTTCACAGCGGAAGTGAGTTCGTTTTTCCCGTAGAGGTCGTAAAGGGATCTGAAGTGTCCTCCGTACTGGTAGAATCTCAGAGAGTTCTGTATGTTCCTCGCTATCGCGGAGTTGATGTAGGCACCGGTCTTCTCTTCCGTGCTGAATACCGAACTGCTGTTGTACGCTGTTCCGCCTTTACACATCGTTCCCCCGTAGCGTATGTATTCGTCTATATCGCGGATTCCCAGCGTCTGAGAGAACTCTCCGAAGGGAATGAATGTAGTATGGAGGGTGAGGGCTCTGTCGTAGAGTTCTGCATTTTCGGTGAGTATGAAGCCGAGCGAGTCGGTTCCGGAGAGAACGATTTTCTTTCCCGAGGACGCATATATGTCAGAAAAGAGTGATGCCCCTTCGATGAAGTCCTCGAGGAGTGTAACTTCGTCGATGAATAAGTACCTGTAACCGTCTTTTTCAAGTCTCCTGAGGTCCCTGTTGAGCAGACCGAGTGTCGTTTTTCCGCTTACCTTGATGTATGCGGAGTGTCTTCTTTCTTCCTCTCCCAGAAGATATAGAGCCTGGCTCATCAGAGTCGTCTTCCCCACGTCTGAGACCGTAAAGGACGAAGACCTTTCCCCATACGTCCCCGTTGAGATATTCCATGATCTCTGTAATTCCGTGTCGTCTCCTCAGCTTTGAAGTTGAGGACGCAAAGTGTTCGAGAGGTTCACCCGTCTTGACATCTGCAAGAAACTCTTCGTCTTTTTCCCTGTCAATCTCCTTTTCGAGCTCCGAGATTTCTTTATCGATGCTGCGGCCTTCGAGTATCCGGGCTTTGAGAGATTCCGCTTCTTTTGATGGAATATATTCCTCCTTTCTCTTCCCTTCCACACTGGTCCGGTGGTAGTAGTAGGTTTTTGCCGTTGATACTCTTCTTTGCAATCGAGCCGGAGGGAAGAGAGATTCTCCTTTCTTCAAGCTCCTTCAGCTTCTTCTCTTTTTCGGCGGTGTTCATATATATGATTATACCCCTTTATACCCCTCAAGTAAGATGCAAGGGGTATAAAAAAGTATCTTCATAATGAAAGAGAAGAGGCAGGTCGTGTGCCTGCCCCGTGGTCGGATGACTGTCTTCAGCCTCTGAAGTTCGAGGGAAGAGACTTCTTCTCCTCGAGGAACTCCCTGTAGAAGGGCATGAAGGTTTTGTTGTCTCTGATGACGCATCCCGTAGGCTTGTGGGCGCGGATGAGGTCTCCGCACTTGCCGCAGGTAAGACAGATGTGTTTCGGATCAATCCGACCGTTTTTGATTTCGTTTGCGAAGTCCGGGTCTGCGAACTGCATACGGCCGAAGAGCATTCCGTCACAGAGACCCTGTTCCACGGCGCCCGCCGTGTAGAGGTCGCTGAACTCCCTCAGGTATGTCGGGGCGGAAGCGAGCACGGTCATCTCCGGGACTGCCTTCTTGATGCTTCCGATTCCCGTGATCATCCTGTGTATTCCCTCGAAGGGATGCTCCTGGGGAGGATACTTACCCGCATCGAAGGGACGTGTGACGTGCGTTGTCGCATAGGGGTTGCCCATAGTGAGGTCAACCATCTTCACGCCCATTTCACTGAGCTCCCTTATGAGTCTCTCCGGCTCCGTGAGGTCCATTTCGAGCGTCTCAGGGTTCTGGCCCCAGCCGCAGTACTCCGGGTACCCGTCATAGAGACCGATTCTTGCAGTCACCATGAAGGAGTCGTCTTCATAAGTCTTTGCCGCGAGAATCGAGTTCTTGAGGAGCTTCGTTCTGTTCTCGTAGCTTCCGCCGTATTCGCCTTTGCGGTAGAAGCCCGACGCCACTTCCTGGAAGAGGTAGCCGTGGCACTGCTTGATGTCGACGGCATCGAAGCCCGCAGCTTTGGCAAGTCCTGCGCCTTCGCCGAACTTCTCTTCCATCCCCTTGAGGTAGTCGTCGGAGACTATGCACGAATCATCTGCAGCTCTGAACTGCTCGAGCCATGGGTGGCGGTAGGCAATCAGCGGAGAAGGCCTGTTGCCCGGGTTGGAGTAGCGCCCGGAGTGGTTGGCCTGGAGAACAAGGAAGGGTGCATAGCCGTTCTTCCTGAGACCCGCTTCCTTAACTTCGTCGGTGAGCTTTCTGAATTCCCCGACGTTGTCCGGTGTGATTAGAAGCTGCGTCATACTGCTTCTTCCTTCCTCGACGATGCTTATAGCCTCGAACCACATCACCGCCGCTCCGCCTTCGGCAACCTTTCTGTAACGGCGGAGGGTGAAGTCGGACGGGCTTCCGTCGGGCAGTGAGTCAGCTCCTTCCATAGGCGCGGAGCCGAGTCTGTTGTCAAGGGTGACGTTTCCGATTCTGAGCGGAGTCGAGAGTATCTTCGTGCTCTCTGCAAATGGGAGGGAGAAGCCGAGCTCGGTGCACTTTGCCTTCACCTCCCCGAGTGTCTTATAGTGGAATTTTTCGTGTGCTGCCATATGCCTTTCCTCCTTTATCTTACGTTTCTGTTTTCCCTGTAGCTTCTCCATACGTTTTCGAAGAAGTCTTCCTCAGAAGGGATCGGGCGTACCTTTCTCCATGAGAAGGAGCATTTTCCGTTTCTGTATGTCATCTCCTGGATGTACTCGTCCTTCTCGCCGCCGTCCAGATTGAAGGTGAAGATGTCGGGAAGAGCCGGGTAGGGCTTTGTCCCGCTTTCGTCCGTGTAGAGGGCGCTTCCGCGGCTCTTTCCGCCGTCGAGTGTGTAGTTGACCATGCTTTCGAGATAGCACTTCTGGGTGATGAGCATGTCTCTCAGACGGAATACGGAAGCAAGTTCGGCGGGAGACGAATACCTTACCTTATCCGTGAAGGATGAGAGGAGGGTGTCTATCTCCCCCAGTAACGCCTTCATCTCCTCTCTGTTGCGGACTGCGCCTCCTGCTGTGCTCATTCTCTTCTGCAGACTGTCAATGATGGTGGATACATTGCTTTTCTCTCCCTTTGTCGAGAAAGCGATTTCTTCCGTTTCCGCCAGGGCCTTTTCGAGAACGTCGGAGAATTCTTTCTCGGTATGGGCGTTCTCGTGAGGGCGCTGGGAGATATAGAGAGCGGCACGCTGAGAGCCCACCTGGCCCGCGTTGAGCGCAGATCCGCCTGGGCGGTATATGCCGTGGCTTCCTGCTGCCTCTCCGACGACGAAGAAGCCGTGTATGTTGCTTTCCCACCACATGTCGATGTCTAGCCCGCCGTTGTTGTGCTGTGCGCATAAGGCGATTTCAAGAGGCTCCGAGGTGATATCGACTCCCTTGTCGCGGTAGAAGTCGATTGCCGGGGAGTTCATTATCCTGAGCCTTTCGACAGGAGTCTTCACAAGTGCATCTGCCTTTGCAAGGTAATCATATGCTTCCTTATTCAGAGCGTCGAACGAGAATCTGTCTCCCATCGGGTCCTTCGTGAAGTCCAGGAACACTCTCCGTCCCTTCATCTCCTCGATGTAGACGAGAATGTCGATTATCGAACTTCCGCCCTTCACCTTTCTCACATCGAAGGGCCACTGGTAGCCCTTGAGGAAGACGGAAGTCAGAAGTTCCGAGGGGGAGGAGAAGAAATCGGACAGGAATTCCCTCTCGTCAGAGCCGTCCTTTTCAGTTGAGAAGAACCGGGGAAGAACCTGCATGTAGGTTCCGGAGACGTTCCACCTCGGATTTACCGACGCAAGCCCGAACTGCCACTCGGTGAGGTTTCTGCCTCTGACTCCCGCTTCGAACGCAAGTCCCGTCGAGCCGTGCTGAGATACCGGATAGACGGAATCTGAGTAGATTCCGCTGGGGCCTCCCGTTGCCCAGATGACGTTCTCTGCTTCTATCACGACGTATTCGTTCTTTACCGTGTCGAGAGCAGCAAGGCCGTATGTCTTACTTCCGTCGGAAAGGATTCTGATTACCTGGAGCCTGTCGCGGTAGTTCACACCGAGGCTTTCCGCTTCCTTCTCAAGGGCTCTTGTCATCTCCCTCGACGTGTAGGGACCGATGCTTGTAGCCCTCGTTCTCGGATCATGGTCAGTCTTGTAGCCTACGTACTCGCCGTACCTGTTGACGGGGAACGGCAGTCCCAGAAGGCAGAGGTGCATGAAGCACGGCGTGCTGAGCGCAGCTTCCGCGAGTGCTATGTCGCCGTCGACTGCCCTGCCGTTGAAGAGTGTCTCCGCCATCGCCCTCACAGAGTCGCTTTCTCTTCCGCTGAGCGTGAGCTTGTAGTATGTCTGCTTGTCCGATCCGGTGTTGCGGCTTGTTCCCGCATCCTTCTCCTCGCTTATGAGGAGTATGTCGTCAACGCCGTTCTTCTTCAGAGACACTGCGGCATTGTAGCCGCTGGCTCCGGTACCGACTATTACGGTATTGACCCTTATTCTTTCATTACTCATTTCTTTTTCCTACAGTCTCCTGATGTGGAAGCCGCCGTCGACGTCGATGTGGTTTCCGGTAGTGTAGAGGAACCTGTCCGACACAAGAGCACTTACGGCAGATGCGACATCCTCGGGTTTTCCCCAGCGTGCGATGGGGAAGAGACCCTGTTCAATAAGTGCGTTGTACTTTGCTTCGACTGCGCTTGTCATATCTGTTGCGATGACGCCGGGTCTCACTTCATTGACGAGGATTCCCTCTCCAGCGAGTCTGTCGGCGTAGAGTGTCGTCAGCATGCTGATCCCCGCCTTGGAGACGCAGTACTCGCCGCGCGATGTACTCGATACCTCAGCAGAGCAGGAGGAGATGTTGACGATGCAGCCTCTTCTGCCGTTCACGAGTGGCTGCTTCACCATGACCTTTGCAACCGTCTGTGTCATGAACATGTTGCCCTTCGTGTTGATTGTCATGACCCTGTCCCAGGATTCCTCACTCATCTCCAGGATATCCGCTCTAACAAGCGGAGCTACTCCCGCGTTGTTGACAAGAACGTCGATTCTGCCGAACTTCCTCACGGCTTCGGCTGCGATTCTCTCCCTGTCTTCCTTCACCGAGACATCGGCCTTCACGTAGAGGACCTCTGCCCCGAGTGACTCGACTTCTCTTACCGCCCTGTCGTTTTTCTCCCTGTCGCCCGTTGCGACCATTACGATGTTGAAGCCGTCTTCTGCCAGCTGCTTTGCTGTAGCAAGTCCTATGCCTCTTGAGGATCCCGTGATTACTGCCGTCTTCTTCATTTATTATTCTCCTTGTCTCCTGTAATGCTTTCCATTTCAATTCCGTCGAGGAATACCGCGTCTCCATTTTCCGCATAGACACCGAAGAGCGAGCCCGTGAAGCACATGTTCATGCATCCCTCCGCCGCCAGAGCGTATACTGTTGCCTTTCCGAGGAATCTTCCTCCCGCGTAGAATGAGTAGTTCTCGTCGTCCGATACTATCTCGAGAGCGAGAGCGTGTGAGAGGGGCAGGGTCATGCTCTCCGTTTCTGCCTCGAAGTCGTGTATGTGACGTATAAGGGCGACGGACACCTTCTCTCCGTTCTTCCTCACCTCAAGCCTGTAGTGGTAGTCACATGAGAGGAATACCGTTATTCCGGCGTCTCCCGTAAGAGTAGTGAGGTTGAGAGTGGCGCTCATTCTTTCTCTGAAGCCTCTCTGCCTGAAGAGAAGCATCGTCGGATGGCCCAGGGGAGAGCTGATTGTGTCGTCTCCGTGGAGTGTGAGAGTCTTCCCGGCTGTATCTACAGAGTAGCAGCCGTCCTTCGGGACCCTTACTTTGAGGTACGGGTATTTTCCGATTTCCTCTCCGAACGACACGGAATAATCCCTTGTTTTCTTCTGCCCGGGACCGCACTCGTACTCCAGTTCGACTTTTCCTTCGTCTCCGATTACCGGCCAGCCGTCCTTCCACTCCACTGGAGCAAGGAATGTCTCGCGTCCGAGGTGATGCAGAAGCGGTCTCGGCTTGACCCTTATCGCAAGGAAGACGGCCCACCACTTTCCGTCGGGTGCTTCGATGAGGTCCGCGTGTCCCGTCGCCTGGATGGGATGCCTCTTACGCGATACGTGCGAGAGAATGGGATTATGCGGATTCTTCTCGTAGGGACCGGATATGTCTTTCGACCTCAGTATTACTTCATGGTGTCCGTACTCCGTACCGCCTTCCGCCTCCATGAGGTAGTACCACCCGTCCTTATAATAGATATGAGGTCCCTCCACTGACGGTCCTCCGCAGCCCGGGGTGAGGAGCTTCAGGTCTCCCAGGAGCTCTCCCGTGTCGGGATTGATGAAGGCGCCGACTATGCCCTTGACTCCGCCGGCCTTGCCGTTGGATGTGTAGAAGCATCTGCCGTCGGGAAGGAAGAGGAGGGACGGGTCTATTCCGTCCTTTGTTATGAATGCGGGCTCCGACCACACCCCGGAGTCGATGTCATCCGTGTGGACGACGAAGTTGCCGAGAGTGTACTTGTTCGTGGTGACGACGTAGAAGCGGCCCGCGGGACTGACTCTGATTGTCGCGGCATAGAGCCCCGAGCTCGGACGGGCCTGAGAGAGATCAAGCTGCGATTCCCGCGTGAGGACGGCGCCCAGGTAGTCCCACGATACGAGGTCTCCGCTCCTCCACAGTGTGACCCCCGGAAAATACTCGAATGTGGAGTTGACGAGGTAGTAATAACCATTGTAGTAAGTGACTGAAGGATCCGGTGCAAAGCCCGGGATGACTGGATTATCGAACATGCCCCGATTATTGCACCCTCGGGAAAGAAAAAACACCTGTAAAGTTTTTCTGCCAGAATTTAATTTTCGCTGATTTTTCTAACATCGCGTCTGTTATTTTTTGTTTTTTAATGAAAAGCTGACGATAAAAACACGGAATTTACATTTTTTCGTGTAAAATTCTGTCATATTCAGTTTTTATTTTGTCAATTTTTTCAAATTTGAGAGTAGGGCATACTGTCTGTCGAAAAGGCGGTCAGCACTATGAAAAAGAAACAGCTAGAAAACAGCTACAGCGTGCCACTTACACTCAAGGTGAGGAAGGACTGGTCGAAATACAAGACGCTTTACTTCCTCTTCATTCCGGTGCTCATCTATTACATCGTCTTCCAGTACGGTTCGATGTTCGGTCTCATCATCGCATTCGAAGACTACAAGCCCAGGCTCGGATTCTTCGGTTCGACTTTCGTCGGTCTCAAGCACTTCAGGAACTTCTTCAAGGATTATTACTTCAAGAGAACGCTCTTGAACACCATCAGAATTTCCGTCACGAACCTCATATTCACGTTCCCCTGTCCGATTCTCCTTGCAATATTCATAAGCGAGCTCAGGAGCCGCAGGTACTCGAAGTTTGTACAGACTGTCACATACATCCCGCACTTCGTCTCGGTCGTCGTCGTTACGTCAATCATCATGGATCTCACGTCACGCACCGGTGCCGTCACGACGTTCCTCTCGTATTTCGGATTCCAGCCCGTGACGATGCTCAACGAGCCGAAGTACTTCCTTCCCCTGTACATCGTGTCGAACATATGGCAGAACGTCGGATGGAACTCGATCATCTACCTCGCAGCTCTCCTCGGAATCGACGCTCAGCTTTATGAAGCCGCGAAGATAGACGGAGCGGGGAAACTCAGACAGCTCTGGTCGATTACGCTTCCCTCCCTTCTTCCGACAATCATCATCATGCTCATCCTTCAGATAGGCAAGATGTTCAACGTCGGCTACGAGAAGATCATACTCATGTACAACTCCCTGACGTACGAGGTTGCAGATGTCATCAACACATACGTCTACAGGGAAGGCCTTCTGAACATGAACTACTCCTACGCTTCTGCAGTCGGTATGTTCAACTCGGTTGTCTCGTTCATCCTCGTATGGGGAACGAACAAGATCTCGAACAGGCTCACCGGCTCGGGACTCTGGTGATTGGAGGAAGAAGATGAAAGTCAGATACACAACAGGCGAACAGATTTTCCACGCATTCGTCGTTCTCATTACAATTCTCCTTGTTCTTGCGGTAATCATCCCGCTCATGAGCATCGTATTCGCTTCCTTCTCGGATCCCTTCGAGGTCATGAAGCATACGGGAATCTACTGGCATCCGGAGAAGTTCTCCCTCTACAGCTACAAGATGGTCTTCCAGGACAAGAGCATCCTCACGGGCTACATGAACACGATCTTCGTCGTTGTCGTCGGAACCTGCCTCAACCTCGCTCTTTCGATAATCGCAGCCTATGTACTTTCCAGGAGGGGCCCCAGACTCATCAAGTTCTTCACGCTGATGATTGTCTTCACCATGTACTTCCAGGGCGGTACGATTCCGACCTACATCATAGTCGACAAACTCCACCTCGTGGGATCGAGATGGGCACTCATCCTTCCCTCGGCAATCAACACGTTCAACCTCATCGTCCTCAGGACGGCGATGGCCGGCGTTCCTGAATCGCTTCCGGAGTCTGCGATGATCGACGGTGCAGGGCATGTCACGATTCTCACGAGAATCATGGTTCCCGTCACGAAGGCGTCCATTGCGGTAATCACGCTCTACTATGCGGTTTCCCACTGGAACTCCTGGTTCCCTGCAATGATATATCTCAGAAAGAAGAGCATGTATCCTCTGCAGCTCATCCTGAGAACGATTCTCGTACAGGACGAGACAAGTGCGATGTCGTCGGGTTCTCTCGACTCCCTTGCACTCAGCTCGGATTCCGTCAAGTATGCGACAATCGTCGTCGCTACGGCCCCGATTCTTGCAGTCTACCCGTTCCTGCAGAAGTTCTTCGTAAAGGGCGTCATGGTAGGCGCTGTAAAGGGCTGATGAGATGTTCGTTCCCGGTATAGTCAGCGCCACATTCAAGACTGAAAGCATCGACTACGTACTCGATGCAGCCCTCGATGCTTCACTCTCCGCCGTCGAATGGAGCGAGAACCACCACATAAAGAAGGGGGACCTCGCGCTGGCGGAGGAGACAGGGCGGAAGACGAGGGACAGAGGACTCGAGATTGCGGGCTACGGCTCATACTACCGCCTCGGAGAGGGAATGGAGATAAGGGAGAGCCTCGACACCGCCTCCGCTCTCGGTGCATCCGAGATGCGTATATGGGCGGGCGGAAAGCCGTCATCGTCTCTATCCGCCGCAGAGAGGGATGCGCTCCTTGAAGAGCTTGAAGGAAGCGTCTCTGTTGCGGAAAGCTACGGAATCGTCCTCAATCTCGAGTGGCACAAGAACACGCTGACGGACACGAACGAATCCGGACTCGATACCCTTGAGAGTCTTTCGAGCCCCTGGCTCAGAACACTCTGGCAGCCGACGCAGGCACTGACGTTCCAGGAGCGTCTGAAGGGACTCGGGATGATAAAGCCCTATCTCTCGTACTTCCATGTCTACTACTGGGACGAGACGGGAAGACGGCCCCTGGAAGAGGGAATCAGTCACTGGAGAGAGTACTTCTCCATTCCCGATAAGGAAAAGAAATATTATGCGCTCCTTGAATTCGTGAAGGGCGACAGTAGAGAACAGTTCCTCGAGGACGCACTTGTCCTGAGGAAACTCATCAAAGGAGAGAATTGACTATGGCAGATATGCATATCGAGTGTTTCGACATGATCAACCCGTTCGTAATCGCGTCAAGCCCGGCAACACGCGGTGCGGACAACGTTATAAAAAGTTCACAGTGCCATCCCGGCGCAATAACAATGCGCAACTTCGGCCACGGCATGGGCGGCGGCGGATTCTTCTATCCGGACTATGAGAGTGTGAGGAAGGGCCTTCCCGCATTCCACTCCCATGCAGTCGGAAGACAGTGCCCGGACAAGATCGCCTCGCTCGACGAATACTGCGAGGAAGTGAGAAGGGCGAGAAGGGAAATGTACCCCGAGACAAAGCTCTGGGCATCGGTGGGTCACTATCACGATATCGAGAAGTACCCCGACTGGGCCGACAAGTGGGTTAGGGAGGCAAGAGAAGTCGTCGCTGCAGGCGCTGACGCCGTAGAGCTTCACTTCAACACTCCCGGTGTGGCTACGGCTGGCGACAGACAGTTCAACTACTACCAGCTCGTCGAATCATGTACGAAGATGATAAAGGCTGCCGTTCCGGGAACTCCCGTGATGGTCAAGCTCGCAATAGAGGATGTCGACTGCCTCACATCCATGAGAAGGGCGGTCGCTGCGGGTGCCGACGCCGTCGGTCCCACTGCAAGATGGAAGGCCTTCTACTTCGACCTTGATTACAAGACGACTCAGACACGTCCCGGCGCAGGATACGGCGGAACCCAGGCAAATCCTCTCGTCTGCTTCGAGATTGCAGACGCAAGAAAGAGGGGAATCACGATTCCGATGTACGCGGGCGGCGGTGTCTTCTCCTACGACCAGGCTCTCAGGTATATCATGGCGGGCGCGGAGATGGTTCAGCTGGGCGCACTGGCATGCTCGGGCGGCATCAGGGAATGCGCAAGGGTCATGAGGGAATGCTCGGAATGGATGGACAGAAACGGATATAAGTCCGTGAAGGATCTTCAGGGTGTTGCACTCGAACTCTTCAACATGAGCGAAGAGAAGGCGAAGAAGAGACAGAATGCTCTCGGGGAAGCATACAGGACGACTCTCGTCGACCAGGACAAATGCATCGGCTGCGGCAGATGCGAGGACGTATGCTGGTACAAGGGCATTAAGCTTGACGGAAGAAAGGCACAGAAGACCGACTCTTGCATCGGCTGCGGCTACTGCTTCCAGGTCTGCCCCGTGAAGGCGCTTCATGTCGATGCTCCTTCTATTCTGAAGAAAGGCTTCGAGGAGAACTGAGATGGACTGCAAGGTTTTACTCTGCGGCATGGGAGGCTACGGCGAGAACTACGTGAAGGAATACCTGACGCGTGATGTACTCGGCTCCGTTCTTGTTGCGATAGCCGATCCCTTTGCCTCGAAGAGTCCCTTATATAATGATGTGATAGAGAAGGGGATTCCTCTTTTCCCGTCTCCCGAGGAGTTTTTCAGGGAGCACAGGGCGGATCTCACGATAATCTCCTCTCCGATTCACACCCACTATCCGTACATAATGACGGCTCTCGAGAACGGCAGCAATGTACTGACGGAGAAGCCAGTATGCTTCAGGGTAGAACAGATCGAGGAGATGGAGAAGAAGAGCAGGGATACCGGTCTCTTCGTAGCCGTGGGCTACCAGCTCTGCTTCTCGCACGATGTTCTCGCCCTCAAGAAGGACATACTCGACGGAGTCTACGGCAGGGCGGTAAGGTTCCGCACAATCCGTCTCATGAGACGTAACGACATATACTATTCGCGCTCCAACTGGGCGGGAGCAGAGACATGCCACGGAGAGCCGGTCTACGACTCGCCGTTCACGAATGCATGCGCCCACCAGTACCAGAACATGGTATTCCTCCTGGGAAGAAGGATGGATGAAAGTGCAGAGAGTGCGAAGGTCGAAGGCTCGCTTATCAGGGTGAGACCGACAATCACCAACTGTGATACTGCCGCACTCAGGTTCACTACGACGGACGGAGTCGAGCTCTTCTACTACGCTTCCCACGCAGTGGACGAGACGAAGCTGGGGCCCCTCAGCACCTACGAGTTCGAGAAGGGATATGTCGAGGAAACCGATAAAGGCTTCATCGGACACCTGTCGGACGGGAGGACAATCGACTATACGACTCTTGACAGGGGTGAGAGAATGGAGAAGCTCTGGGAGTGCGTGAGGTGCGTTGAGGAGAATAGAACTCCCGTATGTACGCTCAGAACTGCAGAGGAGCACACGCACGCCGTTCTCATGGCCCAGGAAAGGGGAGTCGTGGATCTTTCCTCCTCAGCCGTGGCGAAGACGGACGACAAGGGGAGCACGTACTACACTCTTCCCTCTCTCGGAAAGGCACTGAAAGATGCCTATGATAACTGGTCAGTTGATTTGAATATCAATAAATAAAGAATAAAAAGGAGAATGGAAAATGAAAAAAGCTTTTCTGTTTTGTCTAGCAATTCTCATGGTTGTTCTTCCTCTCGCAGCGCAGGGCGCGAGTGAAAGCACATCCACTTCCTCCGACGCTCCGGTTAAGCTCACATACTGGGCACCGATGAGTTCGAAGATCAAGAACGTCAACGACTTCTCCGAGCTTCCCTACTGGCAGGAGATCATGGCGAGAACGAACACCGAAATCGAGTTCACGAACGTTTCTTCGGAAAACAAGATTCTCGGCGAGCAGTTCTCGATCCTCCAGGTTTCCTCCGAGCTTCCGGACATCGTTGAATACAAGTGGGCTGAATATGTAGGCGGACCCCAGGCAGCCATCGATGACGGCTTCATCATCCCGCTCAACGACATATTCGAGAAGTACTGCCCGAATATCTCGAAGTTCCTCGAGGAGCATCCGGACATTGCAAAGGAATGCTCGACTGATGACGGCACATACTACTGCTTCCCGTTCGTCAGAGGCGAAAGCTACGAGAACAACGCTCTTCTCTTCAGCGAAGGCCCCGTTTACAGAATGGACATTCTGAAGCAGCTCGGATTCGAGTCTGCACCCGAAACACCGGAAGAACTCTACGAGGTTCTCAAGGCAGTCAAGGAGTCCGGCCTCGTCGAAATCCCGATGTCAATCAGAGCTGAGCATATCTCGAGATTCTTCTCACCCGGATTCGACAGCTGGGATACATGGTATGTTGAAGACGGCACTGTACATCACGGCTACCTCGAGTCCACAAGATACGACTACCTCCAGTTCATCCACAAGCTCTATGCCGAAGGCCTCCTCGACAACGACTACATGTCCGTCAACAAGAACGGCATGAATTCTATGTTCCTCTCGGGCAAGGTCGCTCTTGCATACAACCCGGGTTCCCTCATCGCTACAGCAGTAACGACAATGGAGGAAGGTGTTGAAGTAAGCTCCGCAAAGCCTCTCTCTCCCGTCAAGGGCAGAAACAGCAAGTTCGCGAAGATGAACTCCGTCTTCGATACAGGTTCATCCTCTGCTGCTGCAATCACGACAAGCTGCAAGAACATCGAAGCTGCTGCAAAGCTTCTCGACTACGCTTACGGTGAGGAAGGACACATGCTTGCCAACTTCGGTATCGAGGGCGTCACATACACAATGGTCGACGGCTACCCGACATACACGGAAATGGTCATGGAGAACAAGGATGACGTCATGGCTAAGTACATGAGATGTACAGTCAACGGCGCATTCGTCCAGGATGCAAGATACATCGAACAGTACTACTCCTGCGAAGAGCAGGTCGAGGCTCTCAAGCTCTGGGCTCAGACAGACTACGGCCAGTACAAGATGCCGCCTGTGACAATCCCGAGCGAGTACACATCGGAAATCACGTCCATCCTCAACAAGGTCACGACATATGCCGACGAGATGGAGACGAAGTTCATCACAGGTGCAATCGAACTCAACGAAACGACATTCGCCGAGTACCAGGCACAGCTCAGGGCTTTCGGCCTCGAGGATGCACTCGCAATCTATCAGAAGGCTTACGAAAACTACATGGCTAAATAAGAGCCGTGAAAATCAGGGGCAGGGCAGCGGAATGCTGTCCTGTCCATATTAAAGAGGCTGTTAATGAATAATATTGAAAATCTGATTTCTCTTCTCGACACAGACAATCCCGCACTGAAGAAGCTGGGCACTGTCGACGGGAAGACACTCATCGAATACTACAGAAACAGAAGGAATCCCGTTTACCTCTTCTCGATCGAAGACGCAGAGAAGCTGCATGACGACGAGATCATCGCCGACGCAGAGAAGGTGATGGAACATGATATCTTCGGCCACAAGTTCAACGGGCCCATCGACTGGATGTTCAATCCGACGACCGAGACGAGCCGTGACAACGAATGGAGCTGGTCGCTTTTCCGTACTATTTACTGGCAGCCGCTTGCAAGGGCTTACGCTCTTACAAAGGACGAGAAGTACACACGCGAGTTCCTGTCAGAACTCAGGTCGTTCCGCGAGGCATGGCCGGCAGACGAGTTCATAAAGGATACGACCTTCGTCCCCAAGCAGCCCTTCCCGGGAACGGCATGGAGAACGATCGAGACGGGAATCAGAGTCTATACGACATGGCTTCCGTGCTTCGAGATCTTCCGCCACTCGGAAGTATGGACGGAGGACGATCTGGCACAGTTCCTTCTCGGAATAAGGGAGCACGCTCTCTTTTTAATGGGGCATTACTCGAATCATGACCGCTCTTCCAACTGGCTGAGCATGGAGACGTCGGCGCTGCTGCAGATCGCCGTCATGTTCCCCGAGTTCAGGGAAGCCAGGGACTGGCTCAGGACGGCATACGGGAGGGTCATGCACGAAGTCAGGTACTGCTTCAGCGACAACGGCGTACACATGGAGAAGACTCCGATCTACCATCAGGTGGCATCGATCGCCTTCTGCCAGGCTCTCGTAATGTGTCAGAAGAACGGACTCTACGTTCCGGATTACGCATGGGAGATCATCAGAAGAAGTGCACTATATATCGTATCGCTTGTAAAGCCGGACTGGTCGACGCCGATGATCGGGGACGCGGACAGGACGGATCTCACGACGCGCCGTGCAGATACTTCCCTCTATGAAGGCATGAATCTCTCCTTCTTCCCCGAGGGCCTGAATGAGCTCAGGGAGTACATGAAGTGGATGTATTCTCTCTACGGAGACGAGTGCTTCTCCTTCATGGCAGCGACGGGAAAGGAGGGAAAGGCTCCCGAAGAGACTGACTACAGGTACAGTGAAGAGGGTATCTACGTGATGCGATCGGGATGGAAGGAGGACAGTGACTACGTCCTCACGCATTCCTCGCAGCTCGAGAGGGGAGAGCGCAGCACCCACTCTCACAACGACAGCATGCATGCGGAGGTTACCCTGAAGGGGGAGGACATCCTCGTCGACTCGGGACGCTACATCTACCGCTCGTCTGTCTGGAAGGACTGGAGAGCATATTTCGTCTCCGCGCTTGCACACAACACGCTGTACGTCGACGACCACGAGATGGGAGCGATCCCCGGTGTCGACAGAGTCCGCGGAGTAAGGACGCTCTGCCACTTCTTCGGTACACAGGCAGGGTGCAAGGTAATTGACCTCAGTCACAACGGCTACGCATACCTTCCCGACCCCGTCTTCCCCAGACGTAAGTTCGTTCTTCTTCCGACTTCATCCGTAGTCCTTGTCGACTGGGTTGAGGGAATCGGAGGAGAGGACCATGACTTCAGACTCATGTACAACTTCAATACGAAGGATGTCGCACTCGAGGGAAGTCACATCGACTACATATCACGCCACGGAAAAGCCTTCACGGTGGATTTCGACTCCGATGCCGGATTCAAAGGCTCTCTTCTCTGCGGAAGCGAGGATCCCAAGGGCGGCTGGATAAGCTACGGCTATCCCGTGAGGGAACCTGCGGGCCAGGTGACGTTCCGCTACAGGGGAAAGGCACCCTTTACGGCGGTCACGCTCATCAAGGCGAAGGACGATGATACGACAGTGACACTCGATAACGGAAAGGTCACCGTCAAATCCCCAGACGGAGTGCGACAGATAACAAAGGAAGGAGTCGTGAAGCTATGAGATTCGGTCTCTGTACGGATATAAGAAACGTGAAGATGGTTGAGAAGTGCGGCTTCGACTACATCGACGGCAAACTCAACCAGATCGCCGCATTCTCCGATGAGGAGTTCGAGGATGTTCTCTCGCTCATGGCGGCATCCCCGCTCGGAATGGAGAGGGCTTCTCTTCTCTACCCCAAGACCATGTCTCTTCTCGGAAGCGGCTATGACGAGGGGGCGATGGTCGGCTACCTGAGAAAGGCATTCGGAAGAATGAATGCCCTCTCCTGTCCGCTCGTTGTCTTCGGAAGCGGTAAGAGCAGAATGCTTCCCGAAGGTATGAAGTGGACAGAGGGATTTCTATCCCTTGTGAAGGTTACACAGCTTACGGCGGATATCGCCTCGGAGTACGGGATAGACATCGCCATCGAGACCCTCAACAGAAGCGAGACGAACATGATCAACACCCTCACCGAGGGCGCTGCGCTCCAGGCGGTCGTCGCGAGGAGTAACGTGGGACTCCTTGCGGATGCCTTCCACATGAGGAAGGAAGGCGAGGATATGAATAAGATCGTATCGTGTTCGCCTCTGATGCATACGCATATCGCCATCAAAGAGGGAAGGGCGTTCCCGACTGAAATGTGCCAGGAGGTTGAGGAATTCTTCTCGGTTCTCAGAAAGGCTGGCTACGACGGCACGATGAGCATCGAGGGGAAGAGCGAAAAAGTTGAAGAGGACTCTGTGAAGGCACTTGAAGTCCTGAGGGAATACGACAGGAGATGACAATGGACAAGGTAAGAATAGGAATAATCGGATTCGGTCATATGGGAAGCCAGCACTCCGCGGCTCTGACGGCGGGAAAGGTCGACAACGCGGTACTCGCCGCCATTGCAGACATAGACGAAAGGAAGATCGATAAGGCGAAGGGCCTCTACGGCGATAAGGTGAAGTATTACTCCTCAGCCGAGGCTCTCATGGATTCGGGAGAGGTGGATGCAGTCATTCCGACGTGTCCCCACTACTTCCATCCCGTGTACGGAATCTACGCTCTCGAGCACGGCCTGAACTACCTCTGCGAGAAGCCCGCGGGAGTCTACACGAATGCCGTGAAGAAGATGAACGAGGCTGCCGAGAAATCGGGTAAGGTCTTCGGCGTCATGTTCAACCAGAGAACGAACCCCCTCTACCAGAAGGCAAGGGAGATGGTGAGAAGCGGAGAGGTGGGAAGAATCCTGCACTGCCACTGGCTCATCTCATCCTGGTTCAGACCCCAGTCCTACTATGACAACTCCTCTTGGCGTGCAACCTGGAAGGGTGAGGGCGGCGGACTACTGATGAATCAGAACCCCCACAACCTCGACCTCTGGCAGTGGATCTGCGGCATGCCGAAGAGAGTCAAGGCCGAAGTCTACTACGGTAAATACAGGAACATCGAAGTCGAGGACGACGTATATGCACTCATGGAGTACGAGGACGGCCACATCGGAACGTACGTGACGACGATTGCAGACGAGCCGGGCACGAACAGACTCGAAATCTCGGGAACGAGGGGAAAGCTCGTCGTCGAGAACGACTCCATCACATTCTGGCGCACCCGTGAGGATACCGATGACTTCCAGAAGAGATTCAAGGGGGAGATCGGACACCCCGAAATCTGGAAGTGCGAGATACCGGTGAAGGGAACATACACCTCACACTGCGGAATCATAAAGAACTTCTGCGATGCTATCCAGAAGGGAACACCCCTTCTCGCTCCGGGAAGCGACGGAATAAAGAGCCTTGAAATCATCAATGCCATCTTCCTCTCTTCATGGACAGACGGAAAGTGGGTAGAATTACCCATCGATGCAGACCTGTACGAGAAGATGCTGAAGGAGAAGTGCGGAGGTTCATTCCCCTGCTGATACGGAATTAAGGGACGGATATGACAAGGAAGGGACAGAGCTTTAAGAAGAAGACGGTGACGAGATGGACGCTGAGCTATCTCCTCGCGACCTTCATTCCTCTTCTTCTCGTTCTCGTCACAGCCCTTGTCACGCTCCGCATAAACGTCTCATCCGTCACCTATGCCAATTCGATAACCGCTTCGCTCGTGCAGAGCTCGTTCTCCGACGTTATCGAGCGTATCAACGAGATAAAGGCCGAGATGATAGTCGACACGGACTTCGACGAGCTGAGGAGAGCGGAGTCACTCGAGGGAATATCGAGCCTCGATCTCTATTACCATACGGCTGACATAAGACGCCTCGAACAGACATCTCTCACAGTCGAGACCCTCTTTCTCTACAGTCCGGTATATGACTGGTACATATCGGACCAGGAATGGGGTAACCTCGATTCGATGAGCTCTTCCTCCGTCGGCCTTTCCTCCGGCGAAGTCGGAAGCTTTCTGAGAAATGAAATATGGGATGTCTCGATTCATGATCTCGAAGGCGGGGACAGAATCCTTCTGCTGCTTCCGATGACGTATATCCGCTCCTCCAATCCCAACTCCCTCTGCGTCGGCGTCATAGTCTCCAGGGAAAGTCTCTTCTCGGCTGCAATCGACGACTACCACGACGTAGTCATCTACAGCGGAAAACGCAGCGCCGTCGTCTACAGCCTTTCGGGAGAATATGACAGAGAGGAGGAGAATGCATTCTTTTCGTCTCTGTCCCCGGGAACAACGGACAGAATGGGAGATGTAATAGTCTCGGTGGGAGAGAAGGAAACGGAGAATCTGAGGTGCATGGTACTCATGAACAGGAAGAATTACTTCCGTTCCTACTACCTCATGATAGAGCTCATCTCCGTCGTCATCTTCCTCGCTGCGGTTTCCGGCGGTGTGCTTACCGTGAGAAACGTACGCAAGGACTGGATTCTGTACTCCGAGGCCATGAAGGCGTCGGGAGTCGACGTTGATGAGGTTCCGCTCACTGCAACGGACTATTCTCCCTTCGTTTCTTCGGTCAGCGACCTCAAGGCCGAGACGAGAGAGCTCAGTGACGTAATATCGCGCCAGAAGACGACGCTTACCGAGAGTGCTCTCCATAAGCTTGTCAACGGTGACTCGACAGTGACGAAGGAGGTGCTTTCGTCTCTGGGAGTTGAGCTGATATCTCTCTCGTTTGCAGTCGTGATTCTCCGTGGAAAGGTAGAGATGCTCTCCTCTCTTCTTCCCTCGTCCCCCGTTCTTCCCTTCCAGTCGGAGTACGGAGAGGCCTTCATCGTCAATGCTGCCGACAGCGACAGAAAGAGATTGCAGACACTGACAGAGGAAGCTGAGAAGTGTGAGGGAATAGATTCCCTTGCGCTTTCGGATGTCCACGAGGGACTCGGAAGTGTAAGGGACGCCTACATGGAGGCGATAATCGTCAGCGAGTACGAAAAGGATCACGAACTGGCGTTTCTGTCCTATCAGACGCTTTCGCAGTCGACGGGACGCAGCACGTTCCAGTACACGCTGGAAGAGAACATGCTGCTTCAGAAGGCGATAAAGGACGGTGACAGCCAGAAGGCAAGAGAAGTCGTCGAGAAGGTGATCGAGCGCAACAGAGCCAACGGGGTTTCCCCCAAGACTCTGAGATTCCTCCTCTTCTCGATAAGCGGAACGATAATCCGTACCGTAAACGGTCTTGACGAGAGGTACCGCGAAGTGGTGCCGAGAATAAACTTCCCCCCGATTCTGCAGTCGCAGAACTTCCAGAAGTCGCTCTCGGGAGTCGAGGAGATAATCGATTCGACCTGCTACAGCATAAAGGCCATACAGGAGACGCTTGTCGACAGCTCCTCGGAGACCTATCTAATCTACAGAAAGGTGCTGGAGTATGTGACTCAGAACTACAGCGAGGCGATGATGAATGTCTCATCTGTCGCGGATCACTTCAATATCTCGATAGCCTACCTCTCGAGGGTCTTCAAGAAATACCACGGAATAAACATTTCCGAATACATAACGGGCTACAGACTCGACAGGGCCAAGGAGCTCCTGGGGGAAGGAGCGATGGTGGGGGAAGTCGTTGAAAAGTGCGGCTTCGGAAGCCTCAGAACCTTCCTCAGGGTCTTCAAGAGTGTCGAGGGCATAACACCCGGACAGTACAAATCTTCAGTTTCAAAGGAGAGCTGAACATGTTTAAGACAGCAGTAATAGGATGCGGTGCCGTTTCGCGTAACCACGGAAAGGCACTCATGAACAACCCGTGGACAACGCTCGAATACTGCGTTGACATAGTCCCCGAGAGGGCGGAGGCATTCAGCAGAACCTACGGCGGAAAGCCTCTCACTCACTACCGTGACCTTTACGGTAAGGATATAGACGTCGTACACGTCATCACCCCCCATAATACACATCCTCAGATTGTCATGGACCTTCTCGACCACGGCTTCAACGTCTTCTGCGAGAAGCCTCTTGCAATAACAGTCAACGAAGCAAAACAGATGATAAGAAAGAGCGAGGAGACCGGCTTACGGCTCGGTGTCTGCTTTCAGAACAGACTCAACAGGGCGACTGTCGAGGCAAAGGAGATACTCGAGAGCGGAAAGTACGGAAAGATCCTCAGCGGCATGGCACTCGTGACATGGTACCGCAACGGAAAGTACTACTCCGAGTCCCCCTGGAGAGGGCGCTACGACGGTGAAGGCGGCGGATGCATAATCAACCAGTCGATTCACACACTCGACCTTGTCGACTACCTCACGGGGGGAGTCGAGAGCCTCTCTGGCTTCGACGCACACCTCAGGGACACGAGCGACTATGAGGTTGAAGATACCGCCATGGCACTCATGAAGCTCAAATGCGGGGCCGAAGTCGTCGCATTCTGCACGAACTGCTATCTCGGAAGCAAGGTCTGCGATGTCGAACTGAGACTCGAGAAGGCTGTGATGACAATCCGGCAGTCGGGACTCACGATAATCGAGGCGGACGGCAACACCATCTACCATCCCGCCGAGGTGCTTACGGGGGAGAAGTCGGAGTGGGGCGTCAGCCACGGTCTTCTCATAAACGAGTTCTACCGCTCGCTCAGTGAGAACACGCCGTTCATTGCGGACTGCCACACGGGACTGGCTGCAGTCAGCATCGTCAACGCAATCCAGCACAGCAAGGGCAGAACAATAAAAATCGAAAGATGAATATACAGGAGTCAGAAATGGTAACAATCAACGTAAAGGAAGCAAAGGATAAGATCACCTCCATCTTCATGAAGACGGGTGTCAACAGGGACGAAGCCGCTCTCATTGCAGATATGGTCGTGGAGGCCGATCAGAGAGGAGTGCACTCACACGGTATTCTCTGCACGGCACGCTATGTACGTCTCATAAAGGAAGGAAAGATGAGACCGAATGCCGAGATAAAGGTCCTCAGGGACAACGGTACAGTCGCAGTCTGGGACGGCAACCACTCATCGGGTCAGATTCTCGGCTACAGAGCCATGGAGGATGCCATCAAAAAGGCGAAGGAACACGGTGTCGGCGTCGTCTGCGTCAAGGGCGCGAACCACTTCGGAGCTCTTGCATACTACTCGCAGATGGCTCAGAAGGAAGGACTCATCGGAACGACACTCGGTACCGGTGACTCCACGATGGCTCCCTGGGGCGGATGCGAGAAGGTGATCGGCAACAACCCGATAGCTGTTGCGGCTCCTGCCCGCGACGAGGTTTCGCCCGTACTCGATATGGCAATGACAGTCGTCGCGAACGGAAAGGTCTCGAACATGAAGAGACAGGGAGTTGAGGAACTCCCTGCAGGCTGGGCTCTCGACAGAGAGGGAATGCCGACGACGAAGATGAGCGAATACTATACGGTATCTCCGATGGCGGGATACAAGGGCTGGGGTATGGCCGTGATGGTCGATATCCTCGCGGGTGTTCTCTTCGGCGGCGGAACGGGCGACAGGGCGAAGGACAACAGCGAAGGTCCGGCTCTCATGATGATCGCACTCGATATCTCCGCATTCAACGACAGTGAGAAGTACTACAACGACGTGGACGCAAGAATCAGGGAGCTAAAGGCCTCAAAGCCTGCGAAGAACTCGAAGGGTATACTGATGCCGGGTGAAATCGAGGACAATGCATACCGCAGGAGCGCAGAAAGCGGACTTGTGGATGTTCTTCCCGAGAACCTCAAGATGGTCAACGACGTTGCTCTGGATCTCGGAGTCGAGCCCATCGGCACAGTCGAAAGAGCATAAGAGAAAGATGGAGACGGGCGCGGGGGCCGGTCTCCATTACGTTAAGGCGGAAGCTTCAGAATGAAAACGACAGAGGGAAACGGAGTCGATGCACTTCTCGGAAGACTGAGAGAGAATATAAAGCCGAAGTTCCGTATTGAGGACTGCCTCAGTGGGGGGATTGACTTTACTTCATGGAAGAAAGACCTCACGGACGAGGTGAAGCGTATTCTCGCCCTCGACGATGATCCCCCTCTGGAGATTCTGGAGAAGGTCCCTCTTTTTCCTTACACAGATGTGATGCTCTCGTACCAGTGGTATTCTCTTCTCGGACTCGAGTGCCCGTGCATCGTGCTTGAACCAGAAGAGGTGAAGGGTGCTGTTATCGCGTTTCCGGGACACGGAAAGGGGATAATGAGCATCCTCGACGGAAGCGGGGCTGATCCCTATATGCACGACTTTCCGCTTGAGCTTGCCCGGCGGGGCTTTATCGTCTACTTTCCCGAGCTACTCGGAATCGGGTCACTGAGGCTTTCTTCCGACATCAGGGATGAGAGGCCCTCGAGCTGCGATTCCCTCTCGTCCGTGCTTTCCGCATCCGGGCGGACACTCCTCGGAATGCGGGTAATGCAGGGGAGAGCGGTCATGAGAATGGTAGAGACCCTGCATCCCGGGTTGGGGATTTCCCTTATGGGAATCTCGGGAGGAGGAACGGTTGTCTCGTTCCTCGCTCCTTTGGAAGGAGACAGTCTTTCGTCCGTTGTGATTTCGGGCTACGCGGGGTGCTGGGATGACAGTATATTCGCCATGCGTCACTGTTCCTGCAACTATGTTCCCGGTATGCTTTCTTCCTTCTCTCTGCCGTCTCTTCTCTCCTCCGTCGTCCCTCTTCCCATGCTCTGGGAAACGGGAAGGAAGGACGGAATATTCCCTCAGAAGAGCGCATTGAAGGCTGAAAAGACAGTACGTGAAGCATACCGAAGGTGGGGAAGGGATGAGGACTTTACTGTCGACGCCTTCCCCGGAGGCCACGAGATTCACGGAAATCGGGCATATGAATTTCTTCTCTCACACTTGAAACGGTAAAAGGGAAAAAATATGGTAAACAGTTGTCCCGTAGGAATTGACGAGGTATTCGCCACAGCGGAAAGAGGTGATATTAAAGAGCTCATGAGGATCATGGAGGAGACGGGAACGAACTTCGTCGAACACGACGGAGACGGAAACGACGTTCTCTTTCATGCGTCGCGTGCAGAGGGAAAGGTATGTGCGCAGTATCTTGTGGAGAGGGGAGGCTTCAGCCCGCTCAGAGGTAACAGAAGAGGTGTCACTCCCTACGATGAGGCATTCCGGCTCGGGAGGAGGGAAATCCTTGATTACTACGCTTCTGTAACAGGCTTCAGATATGAGGAGAGCTACCATAATCCCGTACGGCGGGGTTTCTTTCCCGATCCCTCTGTAATACGTGTCGGGAACGACTACTACATGGTGAATTCCACTTTCCATATGTTTCCATGTATTCCGGTATCTCACTCGACGGACCTCGTTCACTGGAAGATCATCGGCTACGCCATAACGGATCCCGGGTGGGCGCAGATCTCGGACAAGGACGGCGGCAGAGGCTACTGGGCACCCGATATCTCGTACGCGGACGGGAGATTCTACATAACGGCAACACTCAGGTGCAACGAAGGAGACGGGGAGAAGCGCATACAGATGGTGACTTCGTCTCTCCGCCCCGAAGGACCGTATGACAAGCCCTGGTGGATTCACGAGGACGGAATCGACTCTTCGATTTTTCATGACGACGACGGCAGAAAATACATGCTCATCAACAGGGGTGCCAGAATCTTCGAACTCTCCTCTGACTGTAAAAGAAGGATTTCACCGGCAAAGCTCCTCTGGTACGGAGATTGTAAGAAGAACCCCGAGGGACCGCATCTGATAAAGAAGGACGGCTGGTACTATCTCTTCCTCGCAGAAGGCGGGACGGGAGAAGGTCACAGAGTCACCGTCGCGCGTTCGAGAGAGATCACGGGCGTATACGAGCGCTGTCCCTTCAATCCCATAGTGAGACAGACGGACGAGGAGGCCATTCTTCAGTGCTGCGGTCACGGCATGCCCGTCTCCACTCCCACGGGAGAATGGTACATTGTCTATCTCACTCTCAGAAAAAGTCCCGACGGCTGGGGCTTTACGGGACGCGAGACGTGCCTCGACAGAATGGAGTGGACTCCAGACGGCTGGCCGCTTGTGAACAGAGGACGGGGCCCGGGACAGATCGGAAGAATACCAGAAGATACGAAAAGCACGACTTCCTTCGATATAAGAAGAGTATTCCCGTACTGGAAGGAGAGGGAGTGGATGAGTGTCCGATCCTTTGAAGAAAATTCAATATTCGAAAGTAACGGGAAACTTCACATCATCGGAGGAGGTTACGACCTCAACGAAAAGGAATGCCACAGCATTCTCGTCGAACGGCAGCAGGAGTTCGTCTTCAGCGCCGCGACTGAAATAGAGATACCCGATCTCGCGGAAGGAGAGAGTCTGGGGCTCTGCTGCTACTACGACGAGAACTCGTTCATCGAGTTCGGAGTCGGTATTAAGAACGGGAGAAAGAGCCTTATACTCAGGGCGTGGAAAGACGACGCATTCATTACCGATGAATCCGTCCCGCTCGAGAAGGAAGAATCATCAGTCACTCTTTCCCTCTCTGCTGACGGCAGCAGGCGCACATTCTTCTCCGGAGAGCACTCATTCACTCTTGAAGACACTTCATACCTTTCCAGCGAAGGCCTCAGGAAGGGAAAGAGATTCACGGGGGCTACAGCCGGCCTCTACGTAAAGGGACGCTTCGAGGGTGTCTTCAGAAGCTGGGATATAAGATTCAGCGACGGCCCCGGCAAATGATCCCCCGGAGTCTCCGGAAACGCTTACTGACGGACACTGCCTTGAACGAAACATGCATCTCCATGTCTTGTGTCGGGGTATTCAGGATAATTGAGGACGCGGACGTGTTTCGTTCAGATGTGCTCGACAGTGAGAAATGATGTGATTGCGATGTTTTTCGACGGAAAAATGCTTAAAAGTATCGAAAAATGGATATAAAACTTTGATATAAGAATCCTAGATAGGAATATCATTTTTGGTTTAAAATCAAAAAATGATAGCTAATTCTTCTCAACGTAAATAAATAAGGAGAATCGGTAAGTCTACTATTGTCGAAGAATTCGCCAGAAAGGAATATAAATCGTATATCCTTATCAATT
>CAVILL010000003.1:0-56343 GCA_963643635.1 Sphaerochaetaceae bacterium
GTGTCACCGGACGGTATATTCCGCTTCCGGAATACCAGCGGCAGTTGGGAAGGAGGGAATTGTCGAGAGTGACACGAAGCCGGTTCTCCCCCCTTTTCACCCTTCCCGTAAGATCGGCATCGAAGGGTGTATAGCCGTAGCGGTGTGATGTGATGAATTCATCGCCAAGGAAAACCTCTGCATTCTGATAGACACCTTCGAAATGAACGACTATGCTCTTACCCTCATTCCTGCCGTCGAGAGTGAATGATTTTTCGTAGATGTACCTACCTCCGGGGAAATATCCGGAGTTTACGCCGCCGGGAGAGCTGCCGTCACGCTTTTCAGAGAGCATGGCGTCATGGGGCAGATTTACACTGACGGGACTGCCGCCTTCTTCTCTGAAGGTCCAGCCGTCACAGAACGGGATATCCATCACTCCTCCTCAAGAGTGCAGACAATATGCAGACTTTTTCCTTTTGTCTCTTGAATATTACTCCTCCCGTGATATGCTGTATTGCAGTCAGGTCCAATTAATTACAGATTTGTCCAATTCATTATGAATTACCGTACTTTCGCCGAAATGTTCTACTCGTCACACTATCTGCCGCTTGCTCTTTACGAGGACGGGGAATATGTCTCTTCATACGGGTTTCCGGAGAATACGGATCCCTATCCGTTTGTTTACCGGAAGCTGAAGGCACTTGAGCCCCCATCGGTCTCGGAATCCTCCGACACGGGTTTCTTCGGCATGGTAAGCTCTCCCGACGGACGGTATTCGATAGTCCTCGGTCCCGTGTACACCACTCCCGTCACAGACTCCTACATCCTCTCGTATATGCAGAGAAACGCAATCTCTCCGGAAAGGAAGGAGGAGACTGCGTTCTTTCTGAGAAGCATTCCGCCCTACTCATACTCCCGCTTTCTCAATCTTCTTCTCTGTCTTCATTTCGTTCTTACGGGAGAGAAGAAGAGTCTTGGAGAAACGTTCAGCGTTACCGACACGTCAAAGGGCGAGGCAATCGGCCAGAAGCACGCCGAGAATACATACACGGACCGGGAGGAGCAGCGCACGCACGGCAGCTATCTCTTCGAGAGGGAGATGCTCTCCTTCATAGAAAACGGGGACGAGGAAGGCCTCGTGAAATTCCTCGGAAAAACGGCGGACACCGTCGCAGTACAGCAGGGAAAGCTTGCAGAGAGTCCGCTGAGGCAGGCGAAGAACATCTTCATAGGCTGGGTGACGATGGTGGGCAAGGATGCCGCGATTCCGGGAGGCCTCGACACGGAACAGACCTATCACCTCATAGACACCTACATACAGGAATGCGAGAAGATGCAGACGGAAGGAGAAGTACTGAATCTCCAGTATGTCATGATCATGGACTTCACCCGACGCGTTCAGAGGCACCGCCTCCCGCAGGGGATATCGAAGGAGGTGCATGCCGCCCTCGAGTTCATCACGAATCATCTCAACGAGCCCATCTCGACGGAAGATGTCGTCGAGGCATCGGGAAAGGGAAGAGCTTCCCTCTTCTCTTCATTCCGCAGGGAAATGAAGACGGGAATAGCGGAATACATCACGAAGCGGCGCATCAGGGAGGCAGAGTCTCTGCTGAAATTCACCTCGAAACCGATCGCCGAAATAAGCTCCTACCTCTGCTTCTCCTCCCAGAGTCACTTCCAGAATGTCTTCAGACGTGAAACGGGAACGACACCGAACGAGTACAGGAAGCATTCATCTCTTAAGTGAGACTCATTTCCGGATACTCTTCAGAACCTTCTCTATCTCGCTCTCGTCTGCCGTGTTCGGCGGAGTTTCGAAACCGAAGAGGGAGGAAGCCTCCTTCTCGCCTATCAGTCTCTCCTTCTCTATCTTCGTACCGACACTCTGCCAGATTCTCGCGGCTTCCTTCTTTATGAGCCTCTCGGTGAAATCCTTCACGTCGATTCCCCTCAGGGAAAGGAAGAGAAGCGGGTTGTCGTCAAGTCGGCTTCCTATTGCATACAGTACCGCCGCGATGTGCTTGCAGATCCTCGTCGGATCGGGACACGAGCAGGAGAAGTGTATTTCACTGAGGCGCGGAAAGAGGCCTTCGCCCTTCATAGTGAAGAGGTCCCTGTACTCCTTCGGGAACTCTCCCTTCTCGAGAGCATCGAGGCTCCTGAGCCTGCCCTCGGCCACGGAGACTATCTTCTCGTAGTTCTCCTTCTTCACCGGGTCTATGATGACAGTGACGTCGTACGGCGTCTTTCTCGAGCCCACGACCTTTGCCTCTACTCTTCCTCCGTTTATGTTGAGATCCACGACGGCATCGGCTCTGACATACTTCTTTCCCCTGTCGAGTCTGTTGCAGGCATCGGCATAGTAGTCGATGTTGTCACACCATGCCTTTCCCCACCATGAGGAGGATATGGCCTTCGAGGAGAGCACTATCGGATGATAGCCCTTCTTCGTCGCCTTTCGCGCCTTTTCCCTGAGTTCGGCCTGCGTGGGGGTATGGAAATAACCGTAGTAGCTCATCTGAGGCCTCCTTCGAAACGAACCGCTTCAAGAAGCTCGGAAGACGAGAGAGACGAGAGTATGTCGCTGTCGAGATCCGACAGGAGGGAGTCCGAGAGCGCCTTCTTGCTCAGAATCAGCTCGTCTATCTTCTCCTCGATCGTATCCTTCGATATGAACTTGTAGACCATCACCTTCTGCTTCTGTCCTATTCTGTAGGCTCTGTCTGTCGCCTGGTTCTCCACTGCGGGGTTCCACCAGCGGTCGAAGTGTATGACGTTGGCGGCCCTGGTGAGGTTGAGACCGACGCCCGCGGCACGGAGGGAGAGCACCATGTAGTCCGCTTCTCCGTTCTGGAAGGCCTTCACGATTTCGGTGCGCTTCTTCGCACTCACGCTTCCGTCGATTATGAGGCCCCTCGAGCCGAAGACGGAGGAGAGGAGGTTGTCGAGGGCGGGGATTATCTCTTTAAACTGCGTGAAGACGAGAACCTTCTCCCTGTTGGAGTGAATCGTCGACGCACAGTCCCTGAGGAGCTCGAACTTTCCGCTCTCGCTCTCCCTGTAGCCGCTCTCTCCCGAATACTGGTCGGGATGGTTGCAGACGGCCTTGAGTTTTGCAATCGCTGCAAGCACCCTGCCCTTCTTCTCGAATTCGCCTTCGTCCGCCACCATGCTTTTCTCGAGGTCTCCGACGATTTTGTTGTAGAGAATGATCTGCTCCTTCGTGAGCGAGACGAAGAGATTCGTCTCCACCTTGTCCGGAAGGTCTTTGATTATCGACCTGTCGGTCTTGAGACGTCTGAGGATGAAGGGACTTATCGCCTTCTTCAGGGACGAGAGTGAGTGTATGTCCACACTCTTCTGATAGCGTGAGAATTCCGTTCTGCTGCCGAGGAATCCCGGGTTGATGTAGTCCATGAGGGACCAGAGGTTCATGAGGTCGTTCTCGACCGGGGTACCGGTGAGTATGACAGCCTCCTTTCTCGTCATTGCGGAGAGTGCCTTATATGCCTTCGTCTGACTGTTCTTGATGTACTGTGCCTCGTCAAGAATCACAAGGTCCCACTTCTCCTTTCCAAGTTCCCCGTCCTTACCCGCAACTCCGTATGTGGTGATTGTCAGGAAGCCCGCTCTGTCAATCGTGCGCCCCGAGCCGTGATATACGGAATATCCGATTCCCGGCGTGAAGCGTCTTATCTCGCTCTCCCAGTTGCCGATGAGGGACGAGGGGAGCACGAGAAGAACACGCTCCGCCTTCCTTTCGATCCGGAGCTTCTCGAGGTACGAGAGAACCTGTACTGTCTTTCCCAGACCCATGTCGTCGGCAAGACAGAAGCCGAAGCCCAGTTCGTGCATGGCCCAGAGGTACCTGAAGCCTTCCCTCTGGTAGGGCCTCAGGTCTGCGTTGACGGTTGTCGGGACCTCCACGTCACGAGACACGGTCTCTGCAAGCTTCTCGAGCCAGTTGCGGTCGGTGAAGGCTATCTTCACCTTCGTCTTCTTTATCCCCGAGGAATACTTCACAAGGTCCGCGACACTCATCTGCTCCGAGAAGAGGTCACAGCTCTCGAGGAGAGCCCTGAGCCTGTCCCTGTCGAGGGCGACCCACCGTCCCTTGAGGAAGGCAAGCCCCGCCTTGACCTCCAGAAGGCGCTCTGCCTCCTCCTTCGTTATGGCAACGCCTTCGTAGACCATCTGGGGCTTTATGGAGATTATCGTCCCCAGCCCCATCTTTACCCTGTTCACGCTTATGCCGAGCGAGGAATAGCGTCCCTTCTTACGCCAGAAGTTCGGGATTCTGCATTCGATTCCCTCGCTCTCGAATTCCGATGCGTGGGAGAGGAAGTCGTAAGCTTCCTCCTCGGTGAAGCGCACCGGATAGAATATGCGTCCCGACGACACAAGGCCCTTTATGATGTCACTCGAGGATGAGAGACGGCTTATGGGGGAAATGAGGCGTGACAGTCCCTCGAGGTCGTTCCTGTACTCCGTGAGAGCAAACCTCAGCGGATAGTGGTGCACCGCCCCCTCATCATCCTTCGTCGTATATGTCGCCATGAAGGCAAAGGGGTATGCCGTGTCCTTGTCCTCTACAAGGTGGAAGTAGATGCGGGACGGAAACAGGAGGCTCTCGTTCTTCATGTTGAAGTAGATGTCAACGCTCTGCGGGAACGTGCTTATCTCCTTTCTGTAGCAGGCGAGAAGGACATCGAGCTGACGCTTCACCCACTTTCTGTCGACGTAGCGGCTTCCCGGAGCAAACGGCACCTCGCCTGCTATACGGTCTATCTCCTCCTTCTCGTATTCCGGCTCGATTCTCTCCCTCTCGAGTTCGATTCCCGTCGAGGAGAGAAGATTGTCGATGAAGAAGGAGGCTATCTCCTTTATGTACTCTTCGGTGATTGACGCACCCTTCTCCAGGTCCCTGAAGCAGTAGGCGTAGAAGGAGGAAGGGGCAAATTCCCCGTTCTCTCCATCCTGAATAAAACCTTTCTCTGTAAATATGAAATCCATTGACTTGATTATGAGAGACACGGAAAAGACTATCAAGAAAAAACATCATTCCCGGAGAGGATTATCATCAAAGTCGTCTGCCTGCATTGATTCAGCATCACTGGCAGCGCATACTGTGACAGAGGAGACGGGGGAACATGGTTTTAAATGGCGGATTCCATATCGGGATAGACAGAGGCATCAGTGAACAGGGAGACCATTGCAGCCATGCTTGAAGCGGAAAGGATTGAAGAAAATCCGTCAGTAAGAGGTTATAACAACCTTGATGAATTGTTTTGAAGACCTGAAAGCATGAGAAAGACAAAGTACACAGTGATTTTTCCGGAATGCAGAATACTTCAGAACCATATGCTGACACCGGACCGGGAGACTTGAGGATGAATGCAGATTTCAGAATAGACGGCAGAATCCTGGAGACGGAAAGACTTGTTCTCCGCCCTTTCAGAGATGAGGATATTGATGACTTCTACGCTTATGCATCCATCCCCGGCGTAGGAGAAAGAGCGGGCTGGCACCATCACAGGGACAGGGATGAAAGCCGGAAGATTCTCACTATCTTCATGGATGACGACAAGGACTGGGCCGTCTCCCTCCGGGAAAACGGCAGGGTGATAGGTTCTCTCGGTGTCGATGAGTATGACACGCTTTCTGTTCCCGAACTCTCTCCGTACAGCGGCCGGTCAATCGGTTATGTACTCGGAAAGGATTACTGGGGCCGCGGCCTTGCTCCGGAGGCAGTAAAAGCAGTGACGCAATACCTCTTCAGTGAACGGGGCTTCGATTTTCTGACGCTCACCTACTATGACTTCAACACGCAGTCGAAACGGGTGAGCGAAAAGTGCGGCTTCAAACCGTACAGGAAAGTAACAGTATCTACACGGATGGGGACAGAGGAGAACGGAGTGCTGAATATTCTTCTGAATCCTTCATTGAAAGTCGATACTTTTCTCCTCCCCGATGAGAAGTAAGCCTCAATCCGCCTTCTCTGCTGCCCTGGCAAGCGCTGCCGCCATATTCTCCTCGAATCTCTCCGCACTCACGAGAGCGATGCCGTTCTCGTCACTGAGGACGACGAGCCTCGTTCCGCCTCTGAAGCCAAGCTTCTCCCTTGCAGAGGCGGGAATGACGACCTGACCGCGGTCATTCATCGTAACACAGCCCCAGATGTTCTTACCCTCCGGTGCCGGCGGAACTCTTCCGATTCCTTCGACTCTTCCTCCGTTTACGAGGCTGTCTATCGTGACCCCGTAGACGGACGCAAGACGCGCACACTTCTCTATATCAGGCACGGTCGCTCCCGTCTCCCACTTGGCATACGCCTGGCGTGAAATCCCGACCTTCTCCGCAGTCTCCTCCTGCGAAAAGCCGTGAAGATTCCTCAGCATTACAAGGTTATCCCTAAGCATCATTCCTCCTACAGATCCAGTCTTTCAAAACGTCTCACAGAGACTCTGTATGAAAGCACAGTGATTACCACGTAGAGAATACATCCCGAGGAAAGAAGAATGAACTGCCTTCCCGACAAGTCGTCAAGCCACATGAAGAGGGGAAGATGATGCATCGTCTCCCCGGCAGCGACCACGAGGAAACAACAGAGCGCATACTTCAGGAACGGAAGCCCCAGTGAGTACGCCGTCCGGAAGAAGCCGGAGACGAAAATGAAGTTGAACAGAGCGAATATGAGGAGTGCCAGTGCAAGGGCAAACCCGTTTGCATTCATCATCGGATTCGAGAGGTACACCTCCGAGCCGCTGAGGAAGACGGCCCTGATAACTGCAACTGCGGTCATCAGAACGAATGCACTCATTTCGATGAGACATACGAAGAGATACTTTCCCCTGACACAGTCCCTCTTGGGAACGGGGAGAAGGACGGAAAAGAGGATGTCGCCGTTCTCCCTCGCCTTCTGGAAGCTCTGGAAGAGCCCCAGCGTCACGAAGAATGGCGCACAGAGTACGGGATAGCCGGGAACGAGGAAGAGAAGAGAGAAGAGGACAAAGATAAATGACAGCGGATGTGAGGAGAGTCTCATCTCCTTTTCGAGAAGCCTACGCATTGCATTCCTCCCTTTCGAGGCGGAGGAACACCTCTTCAAGGCTCACGCCCGCCCCCGTATACTCACTGATGAAGTCATCCTTCGTTCCGGAATACACGATTCTCCCTTTTGAGATATACACAATGTCATCGGCGCATTTCCCGATATCGGAAATGATGTGTGTCGAGAAGAACACCGCTTCTCCGTTATCCCTGAGAGCTTTGAAGATCGTAAGAAGCTCATCCCTCGAGAACGGATCGAGCGAGCTTGTCGGCTCGTCGAGAATGAGAATCTCAGCACTGTGCGAGAGCGCGAAGAGAAGGTTGCACTTCACCTTCATTCCCTCCGAAAGCTCTCCCGTCTTTCTGTTCTCGTCGAGTGAGAAAAGGGAAAGATATCTTCTGTATGCCTCTTCATTCCAGTTGTCGTAGAATTCTCTGACGACAGCGGCGATGTCCCGGATTCTCTTTTCGGGGTACCAGCTCACCGCTCCCGTGGAATAACCGGTGTGCCTCTTGTACTCTCCCTCGTTCTCCGTGACGGGACGGCCTCTGTAGAGGATATCTCCGCTGTCCGGGTGGACGAGGTTCAGCATGGCTTTTATCGTCGTACTCTTCCCCGCCCCGTTTCGGCCGATGAATCCCGTAATCCTTCCCTCTTCAAGCGCAAAGGATACGTCCCGGAGCCTGAATCCCGGATAACTCTTCGAAAGATTCCTCACTTCAAGAATACTCATATACATTCCTTCTTTCAGATATATATGAATATTGTATTCCCGAGCTGCATCGGCCTCAAACAACCGGACTTTACATCTTCAGGGGTAACCTGTCATGTCCGGTTGCCTTCACACCGTTACAGGGAGGATTCTCCTGCAGAACTCCTCCTCAAGTTCAATCAGCTCCGAGAACATCCCGTTCGTCTCGGCAAGAGAATTATTGAGGGGATTATCATCGGAGGGAAGAGAATCACAGGGTTCAATCAGTCTGACGGCCCCGTCGTCTTTCGTTTCATACATGGAGATTGAATCTGCGGAAATGAAGTTACCAGTATGAAGAATCTTCTCAAGTCTCCCGGATTGCGCTCCCTCAGCCTTTGCCGAGAGTGTCAGACAGCTCAGGAGATATGGACTGTGCGTTGTTATCACGAGAAAGTTGTCTTCCTTCTTCAGAGTTCCGAGAAGGTAGTACAGCACCCCGGCCCGGACCCGTGGATAAAGGTTCTGCTCCGGTTCCTCGACTATGCTGATAAGCCTCGAATTCACCACTCTGTTTTCCGGAACACCGCTGTCGGTCCGTCTCTTCTGTGCCACTGAAATTTCCGCATATCCGTCCTTGATGTTTGTCTCACCGGAAGAGAAGAACCAGGAAGTAAGCGCAGGAGGCGACAGTGACTGAAGCCCGCTGGAGGCATCGGCTATTTCGATTTCGTACCCTCCTGTGTTATCGAGGATGAACGATTTCTTCGTATTCTCATCCCGGCGGAAGTCGAATCCGTCCACGGGAAGTCTGAAGGTTCTGCCGGAGAGTGCGGATTTCGCAGTGCCGTAGTCAACGAGAAAATCAAAGGTATCTCTTGCCAGTCCTCTGATTGAATCGGGATTCTGAACAGCAGTACAGAAGCCCTGTCCGCAGGGACATAAAGAATCTTGGGACGGACATATGCTTCACATTCCTTCTTCTCTACGAAGAACCTAAGAAGTCGAAGAGAGTACCCGTATAGTCAATCCCGCTTGAAGAGCGCAGATATGAATCTATCCTGTGATATTTCAGAAGTCTGAAAAAACCGTCTTCCGGCATACCGTCCGGATAACTCCCGCTGTCAATGCTCTTTTCAAGCCAGGCAAAAGTCGAATAGAGCCTGGCAACGGTACTCTTGCCGGTCGCCTGATTTCCGACAAGCAGGGTCACAAGGTCGAGTTCCATGTAGCCGTCATTACTGTCCAGTCCGCTTCCGACAGGACCGAAGTTTCTGATTCTCATCCTGACCATACGTCACCATCCTCCCTTACGATAACATGAAACCGTATCTCTCGACAGCTCACATCACTCCGGGTGCTATATTCCCCGAATCCGTCTTAATCTTTTTTTTCACAACATTATTTATCTGTTAAAGAAAAAGTTACGGGATGCATCTGAAAAATATTCGTCTCCATCTATTGCACATTTTCCCCGGCTTATGTATCTTCTCTCAAAAGGCAACGGCGTCTGAGAAGGGACTTATACTCCCCTCCCGGACGCCTTTTTCTTTTCGGAGGCACCATGGATTATTTTCAGAAGAGGAGCACAACGTATGAGGGAGAAGTGAGAATACCCTCCGGCTGTGCGGTATCGGGAATGTTTTCGAGAAAGGGAAGGCTATTCACCGGAGAAGCCATGATCCGGTCGATACGGACCATGCACGAGAGGTCCAACGGCCTCGGGGGAGGATTCGCAGGCTACGGAATATACCCGGAATACAGAGACTACTATGCCTTTCACATCTTCTATGACGACAACAGCGCACGAATGGAAACAGAGCGCTATCTCGACGACTGTTTCGATATCGTGAACCTCTCCAGGATTCCGGTGAGGAACACCCCCGGAATAACCGACGTTCCCCTCATGTGGCGCTACTTCGTAACCCCTCTCCAGACGAAGCTCTCGCTCTCGCAGATGGACGAGAAGGAATATACGGTAAGGGCTGTAATCCATGTGAACACCTCGATAAAAGGTGCGTACATCTTCTCCTCGGGGAAGAACATGGGCTGTTTCAAGGCCGTAGGCTACCCCGAGGACGTAGGCTCCTTCTTCCGTCTCGAGGAATACGAGGGCTACTCATGGACCGTCCACGGACGCTACCCGACGAACACTCCGGGCTGGTGGGGAGGAGCACACCCCTTCTCTCTGCTCGACATCTCCGTCGTCCACAACGGCGAGATTTCAAGCTACGACGCCAACAGAAGAGCAATCGAGACACACGGCTACCGCTGCACGCTCCAGACGGATACGGAGGTCATCACATACATACTCGACTACCTCACGAGGATACAGGGACTCTCTATGGAAGAGAGCTCTCACGTAATCGCAGCCCCCTTCTGGACGACTATCGGGAGAATGGATGAGGAGAAGAGGAAGGAATACACATTCCTCCGCAACACCTTCTCCTCTCTCCTCATCACCGGCCCCTTCTCCATCCTCGTCGGCTTCACGGGGGGGCTCATGGCCCTCAATGACCGGCTGAAGATGAGAAGCCTCGTCGCAGCCGAAAAGGACGACATGGTCTACTTTGCAAGCGAGGAGGAGGCGATACGCATCATCGAGCCCTCCCCGGAGAGAATATGGCATCCCCGCGGAGGAGAAGCCGTAGTCGTCAGACTTGAAAACAGGGAGGAGAAGAGATGACGGGTATCGATTACATTGCCCCGGAATATGAAATCGTCAGAAACAATGACAGGTGTACGAGGTGCCGCCTCTGCGAGAAGGAATGCGCAAACGGTGTCCACCGTTATGATGAGACGGGAAGAATCATGCTCAGCGACGACTCGAAGTGCGTAAGCTGCTCGCGCTGCGCGTCCTTCTGCCCCGCCGGAGCCATCAGGATAAGAAAGGCGGAGAGTCCCTTCAGAAGCAATTCGAACTGGAGCGACTGTACGATTACGAACATATACCGTCAGGCACAGACGGGCGGCGTGCTCCTTGCCTCGATGGGAACGCCGAAGAGGTATCCCGTGTACTGGGACAGGATGCTCATCAACGCCTCCCAGGTCACGAATCCCTCCATCGACCCACTGAGGGAACCGATGGAGACGAAGGTCTTTCTCGGAAGCAAACCGGGAAGGATAGGAAGGGATGAAAACGGAAGGATAATTGTCGAGGAGACTCCTCACCTGACGCTGAGCACCCCCATCATGTTCTCAGCCATGAGCTACGGCTCCATAAGCTACAACGCCCACATGGCGCTGGCCATGGCGGCAGAGGAGCTCGGGACCTTCTACAATACAGGAGAGGGAGGACTCCACGAGGACTTCTACGTCTACGGTGAGAATACGATTGTCCAGGTTGCGTCGGGAAGATTCGGAGTCAAGCCGGAATACCTCAATGCGGGAAAGGCCCTCGAGATAAAGATGGGACAGGGCGCCAAGCCGGGAATCGGGGGACACCTTCCGGGCTCGAAGATAGTGGGAGACGTCTCACGTACACGGATGATTCCCGAAGGCTCAGATGCCATCTCCCCCGCTCCGCACCATGACATATATTCAATCGAGGACCTGAGACAGCTTGTCTACGCCCTCAAGGAGGTGACCGGCTACAGAAAGCCCGTGATAGTCAAGGTTGCCGCAGTCCACAACATCTCGGCAATCGCCTCCGGTATTGCCCGCAGCGGAACCGACATCATCGCAATCGACGGTTTCCGCGGCGGTACCGGTGCCGCCCCCGCCGTCATCCGCGACAATGTCGGAATCCCGATAGAGCTTGCACTTGCACAGGTCGACAGGAGACTGAGGGACGAGGGAATAAGGAACCGCGTCTCGCTTGTCGTCGGCGGCTCGATAAGAAACAGCGCCGACATCGTCAAGGCGATCGCCCTCGGAGCAGACGCCGTCTACATCGCCACATCAGCCCTCATCGCCATGGGATGCCATCTCTGCCGCAGCTGCCACAGCGGAAGGTGCAACTGGGGAATAGCCACACAGCGGCCGGACCTCGTGAGCCGTCTCGACCCCGAGGAGGGAAAGAGAAGACTCGTAAACCTCGTTTCCGCCTGGACAAACGAGATAAAGGAGATGATGGGAGGAATGGGAATCAACTCGATAGAGGCCCTCGTCGGAAACAGGGCGATGCTCAGGGGAATAGACCTCAACGAGAAGGAACTCGAGGTCCTCGGGATAAAGTATGCGGGAGAATGAGAGATGAAAATAGATGCCTACGAAATGAGTCACAGGAAACTCAATGAGATGATACAGTCCTCACCGGAGAAGACGGTCGAGATACACAATCTCTGCGGACAGCGCTACATAGCTTCCGGCTCCGCGGAAAAGGAAGTAAGGATATATGGAGTACCGGGTAACGCCCTCGCCTCCTTCCTCGACGGCTCGACAGTCGAAGTCTTCGACGACGCAGAGGATGCTGTCGGAGACACGATGAATGACGGAACTGTCATCATACACGGCTCGGCGGGAGACGCTCCCGGCTATGCCATGCGCGGAGGCAGAATCTACATAAGGGGCAATGCCGGCTACAGGGCGGGAATCCACATGAAGGCTTACAAAGAGAAGCAGCCCCTCATCATAATCGGAGACTCCGCGGGCTCCTTTCTCGGCGAATACCAGGCCGGTGGAACAATCATCGTACTGGGCATGAATCAGGACGGAAAGCCTCCCGTAGGATACTTCACGGGTACGGGAATGCACGGCGGAAGGATAATACTCCGCTCCGACGAGCTTCCGTGGGACCTCCCCGAACAGGTAAGCGCAAGAGAAGCAGACGGGAAGGACAAGGAGGAGATCAAATCACTCATCGACGGTTTCTGCTCTGTATTCAACTTCAGCAGAGACGAAATCATGAAGGGAAGGTTCTTCCTTCTGACCCCCGACTCCGCCAATCCCTACAGGAGACTCTACACCCAGATATGACTCCGGAAACCGGGGCGGCGCGGACTGATGCATCCGCTGTCTCTTTTCGGGGAAAAGAACTTCTCCGTATCTGTGAGTACATATTACGATGAGTCAGGCCGAAACAGAGGAGCAGCATATGTCAAAGCAGAGTGACAACAACAGAAAGCTCCACAACGCCTGTATAAGAGCGGCTGCGGGAGTGGTTCAGAACACACTGAAGAAAAAGATAAAATCCGACAGGGATGCCTGGTGGTTCGTCTATGAAATCCAGGCACTTCACTCCGCTGTCAGCTTTACGGTAAAAGGGAAGAAGGCAGTCGTTCATCTCTCCTATCACTGGTTCTGCAGCTTTGTACGAACCATTGCAGATAAATATGAGACGGAGGAAAACCAACTCGTGAGGCTCCTCCTCGTTCCCGTATTCACCGAAACGGATTTCACTGACGATGAACTGACTCTTATCGAATTCATGGACATGGAATACTCTGACGAGAGAACACCGGTGAAGAATATCCGGAAGGACGCTTCAGAGCTTCCGCTGTCCATCGGAGTCGGGAAAACCCTGCAGCATCTTGTGGAGAAGGACATTGTCTCCGTCGAAGACGGCAGAGCAATGTGATAGACGAGCCTATATGGAAGAGAGACTTCCTCCCTTTTGCCCTTTGGTCTGCATTATCGAGGCCGATTTTTTCGACCTCGATATTATGTCAGCCTCTTCAGATGTCAGCTGGAACATGAAGTCTTCCGGAAATCTCGCAATATTGTTCTTCACCTGTTCATTGAAGCGTTTTGTTTCATAGCCGTATATCTCAGCGAGGTCCGAATCCAGCATTACCTGTACGCCCCGGATTGTGTAAATCCTCGAGCGTATATCTTCGGATGTATTTACTTCAGGTCTGTCTGTGCCCATGACATAAAATCAGCATGAAATCACATGAAGCGATAAGAAATTCTTCAGTTTCTGTCTGTCCGTTATAACCTGAGCCGGCACTTCCCGACTTCACCTGGTGTCACAGACTGTGATTTCAATCTTTCCTCTCCAGGAGCGCAACACTCTCTATGTGGTGCGTTCCGTAGTAGGCGTCGTAGACGGACATCTCCTCCACCCTGTGGGAGGAGAACAGTGCGATATCCCTGCTCATAGTCACACTGTCGCAGGAGACGTAGATGACCCTTTCGGGATTCCAGAGGCCGATCATCTCGATGACCTTTCTGTCGAGTCCCGTACGCGGGGGATCCACGATGACTGTGTCGACATGTGTCTTCGGGCCTTTCGTCACCCACCTTGCGCAGTCATCCGTGAAAGAGAGGGCATCCGGAGCGTTCCTCTTCGAGAGCGAGAGACACTTCTTCTCCCTCTCGACTGCATAGACAGTTCTGTCTGTACCGGTGAAGAGTGCGGAGAACGTGCCGACTCCGCTGTAGAGATCCATTACGGTAGAGCCGACGGTATTTGCTCTGACGTAGTCGAGAACCTTCGTGAAGACCGCGGGATTGGACTGGAAGAAGACGGAAGCCGTCACGCTGTACTCAGTCTCTCCGAGCTCCACAGTGACGATTCTGTCTCCGAAGGATAGGCCGTCGTCTCCCGCGAATACGGGAACTTCAACAAGGCCCGTGTCCCTGTTGACTCTGTTCTCGAACATGAGGGCTCTCGCTTCCCTGTAGAGAGTTCCCCTATCCTCCTCGAGGAGGGCGTTTATCCTTTCGTCGAGGAGCGGACAGTGGTCAACCCTCACAAGAGTGTTCGATTCCTTCTCGAGAAATCCCGCCTCCCCCGTCTTCGGGTTGACGTGTATCCTCGCCCTCTTTCTGTATCCGTCCGTCTCTCCGCAGACTGGAGGGAGGAACGGGGGAAGGGTTTCAAGGCCTCCCAGTCTCAGGAGGTTGTCCTTTACGATATCACACTTGAGGGATGCTGAATCGGAGGGGGAAACAGTCTGGAAGTCACAGCCCCCGCACTTTCCGTAGAGGGGACACAGCGGGGAAACGCGTAGCGGAGAGGAAGTGATGATCCTCTCCACTTCGCCCTCGATTACCCCCCTGCGTTCCCGGACCGTTCTGTATTCTATCTCCTCCCCCGGAAGGGTATCGGGAACGAGAACGGTTCTGCCGTTGTCGTAGCCCATGCCGCGGGCGGAGGAGATGAGTTTTTCTATCTTCAGAGCCATTCTTTGAGCTTTTCCGCGTATTCTCCGATGAGGCGGATTCCCTTCATCCAGAATTCCCTGTCCTCGATATCACATCCCGCTGCCGCAGCAACTTCCTCTGCGGAGAACCTTCCGGTCATCGAAAGAACCTTTTTATAGTGTGCGGGGAAATCGGGAACGGTGTCCTTCGAGGCATAGAGTCCGAGAGCGAAGAGCTGACCGAATGCATAGGGGTAGTTGTAGAAGGAGAAGCTTTCCGAATAATAGTGTCCCTTCACTGCCCACATGTACGGATGCTTGACGGCAACCGCATCGCCGTAGGTGTCGTCCTGGGCCTTTGTCATGAGGCGGCAGAACTCCTCGGGGGTGACTTCTCCACTCTTTCTGGCCTCGAAAGCACTTCTCTCGAAGTAGAAGCGTGAGAGTATGTCGATGCAGACCGCACATGCGGAAGCGACGAATGCCTCGATTATTCCGAGCTGCTCGTCATGCGTTGCAGTCTTCAGAACCTCCTGGAAGATTGTCGTCTCTCCGAAGATCGATGCCGTCTCCGCAAGCGTCATCGGATAGCTGGACTGGCTGAAAGGCAGATCCTTCACGACTGAGTCGTGGTAGGCATGTCCCAGCTCATGGGCGAGCGTGCATACGCTGTCGTAGGAACCTTCCCAGTTCATCATGACGCGGCTCTCCCTCTTCAGGGGGAACGGGATGTCGTACGCACCGCCGATCTTGCCCTCGTGCGATTCGGGATCTATCCAGTTGCTGGCGAAGGCATTTTCTATGAACGCACCGACTTCGGGAGAGAAGGATGTATAGCAGTCCGTAACGAGCTTCTTCGCTTCATCCCAGCTGTAGCTCATGCCTGCCTTCCCTACCGGTGCCGTTATGTCATACCAGTCGAGCTTTTCCAGCCCCAGAAGCTTTGCCTTCGTATTGAGATAGTCCCGGAACATCGGACGCGAATCCTCGAGAGCCGAGATAAGGGCATCGAGGGTCCTGTGTGTAATGCGCGAGGAGAAGAGAGAGCGGTCGATGGGGTTCTTCCATCCTCTCCTCTTTTCAAGGAGAATAGTCGTCCCCTTGACGCCGTTGAGGGCTGCAGCCAGGGCGATTTCATTGTTCCTGAGGATTTTCACTTCCCTCTCGAATGCATCCTTTCTCACTTCCCTGTCCGGGGATGACTGCATGCCTCTGAGCTGAGTAAGAGTCTTTCCGTTGTCCTTGATGGAAGCCGTGACGGTCTCATGAAGTCTGCTCCAGCTTGTAGCGGAAACTATGAGCATTTCATTTGCAAGGCTCTCCTCCTCAAGGCTCATCATATGGCTTCTGCTGATTACGGCTTCCTTTAAGAAGAGTGCATAGTCCTTAAGCTCGGGCCTGTCGAATTCGTCGCTGCGCTCTGCAATATGATACATGAAGACCGTGTCCGCATCGTTTGCCGCAGTCGAGGCATCCTCAGCCTTCGAGTATGCGGCAAGGACCTTCGGATCGTCCGTCGCGACGGAGAACTGAGTATAGCTGTAGGAGCCGGTGTTCCCGACCACTGCCATGAGTTCATCGCGCTTTCTTAAAAGGTCGATGATCGGCACGGACCTGTCGGTGCTCATTTTCTTGAGCTCTGCGGAGAGAGTATATACACGCTTGATGTCATTCAGGAATTCCTGACTTTCGACACCCGGATAGATGGACTCGAGGTCCCACTTGGGTAACTTTGATTCTTTCATCGTTCCAGTCTACCCTCTTTGATTTTCTTTTTAAAGGGCGGGAAAAGCTACCTCAGAGCAAAACGCTCTATTGCCTCGGCGGCTGCGCCGTGTTCAGCCTCGCGTGAGATGACGTAGTCGTCACTGCCGTTATATCTTCCGGAGCGTTCTTCACTGCAACTGAGATTCCCGCAGCGCGGAACATCTCCGTGTCGTTGTAATAGTCACCGACGGCCATCACGTTCTCCTTCTCCATCCCGTAATAATCACAGAGCGTTGTAACCACAGTGCCCTTGTTAACTCCCTTAGGAACGATGTCTAGAAAATACGGAGAGGAGCTTGTTCGGCCTCAGCACCCTCAGAAGCATCGGGAAATCGACAAAGGTGGCAGCGACCTTCGAGCACCTGTACTCGTAATCCGCCCAGTTGTCGTTGCCCTTTTCGAGGAAACAGCTGTCCCTGCGGTACGCGAAAAGCGTGCAGCCCATGAATGATGCCGGTTCATATATCTCGAGAGCAGCATCCTCCGGGAGAGTATGCTCATCTATCGTATTCCCGTTCCACTCCCGGAGGAGGCAGCCTCCGAGGGACGGCACGGGTCCCTCGAGTCCGATCTGGTCCATGAAGTCCCTCACGGACGGTGCAATCCGGCCCGGGTTGATCACCACATGAATTCCCGCCGAGACTTCCTCTCACAGCCCGGGCGTTCTCCCGGGGAACAGGGAGGTGGTCATATGACAGCGTGCTGTCGATATCTATACAGATGAGCTTCGGCAATTATTCTGTAACAGTGAAGAAAAAAAGACCAGTAGAATCATTTTGACAAGAAAAACCTACTGTATAATCGTTACGTGGGAACCGTGGACTGGCTGAGGGACGCCGGAATCATAAATGCATGCTATTCTCCCGGAAAAAAGGAACTTCCGCTCAAGGGAAATGATGACCCGAGAGACTACAGGGACACAGACCTCCTGATAGCTCCTCGCCGAGGAGTCACAGCGAGGCCTGAGGCAGAACAGGAACTTCAATGCCTGCAGGGGCGCAATATATGAAAACACAGTAGCTGATGCTCCCGTACCGTCAAAAGTCTCCCGACGACCGCTACACCTATGCATGCCGCACGTGGATGAGCGTGGGCGTCATCACCGACTGGATGCTCCGCGGCTATGATATCTCCATAGACGAACTGACAGAAACAGTCAGAAGACACGGACTGTAGTCAGAGAGCAGTCTCCCGCGTACATCCGAGAAGCATGCCGTCCCCTTTCGTATGTGAAACGGCAATGACAGTCTTACCCCGGGTCTTCTCCAGTATGAGAGCGGCGGTTTTTCTCTTCGTCTCCTCATCGAGGCCCGTGAACGGCTCGTCAAGAAGATAGACTGGACTCTCGACAAGGAGAAGCCTCACGATGCTCACTCTCCTCTTCATTCCGCCAGAGAGTGAAGATACCCTGCTCATCTCCTCCCCTCCGAGGCCGGTTTCCTCAAGCAGTGACAGAGCCTTTTCTCTGTCGTCCGTAACGAGAAGAAGGTTCGAGAGGACGCTCATGTTCTCCACGAGTCTGTCCTCCTGGAAAAGCATTACAGGGGAGGGAAAATCAGCTTTTCCGTCGTAATCAGTGTCGAGCCCCGCAATAAGCCTCAGAATTGTCGTCTTTCCCCTTCCGCTTTCACCGGTTATGAGAATCCTCTCTCCATCCCGTGCGGAAAGAGAGAAGTCTCTGAAGATGACCTTTTCCCCGAATCTCTTTTCTCTTATGTCGATTCTCACTTCAGAATCCTCCTTTCCGCTTTTCCGAGGAGGAGAATCGTCAGCTTCTCGAAAACGGCGGAGAGGATGACGATGACAACAGTCCAGGCAAAGAGATCGGACGTGAGTAGATAGATCTTCGCTTCGTAGAGAGCGGTGCCTATCGAATTCTTCGGGAGTCCTATCACCTCGGCGGCAACGGCACTCTTCCAGGCAAAGCCCACCGCAGTCCTCATTCCCGTCTTGAGGTACGGGAAGACAGATGGAACGTAGATGTATCTTATCTTCTTTCCCGTTCCGACTGAGTAGTTCGAAGCCATCTCGAGTAAAAGAGGAGATGTCTCCTTCATTCCCGACAGCACCGATGTATATATTACCGGAAACACCACAAGTGAGGAGATGACGATGGAGAGGTTTCTGCTCTTCACCCATAAGAGGACGAGGATTATGACCGATGCAACCGGAATGCTTCTCACCGCCTTCACGAGCGGAGAAAGAAGGATCTCGAGTTTCCCGGAGAATGACGAGAAGACGGCGAGGACCGAGGCGGCGACAGACGAGATGGCGATTCCCAGAATGACTCTCGAGAGCGTGAAGCCAACAGACTGCCAGAATGACGGCTGGGGAATAAGTGACAGAAGTGATTTCACAACACTCACGGGAGAAGGCAGAAAAATCTCCTCCCCGACAAAAGCGGAGAGGACTGCCCATACGACAATCCACACGAGGACTGCCGCCATGTAATATATCCTTCTTTTCTCAGTAGTAGAAATCTTCACCTGGTACACAGCCGCCTGTACTCTTCGGGTTCTGATTATACAGCGCTTCGAGGTAGACAGAAAGATTCTCCTTCATCTTTTCGCCAGTCCATACGACGATGTTGCACTTCTCTATCGCATTGACGGCAACGGAAGCCTTGATTATTCCCGCCTTCTCGATTAAAGCTGCCGCTTCCTCTATATTGCCGTTGACCCACCCGGCGGAAGAAGCATACTCCGTGAGGAATGCGTCGACTGCTTCGGGACTGCTTTCCGCAAATTCCTTCCTCACCACTGTTACGCCCGTGATGAGCGATGTTCCGGAGAGTCCCTCCCAGAGGTCGTTGAGATCGAAGAGAACGGAGAGGGAGCTGTTCTGCATCATTGCCGATGTCGCAAAGGGCTGCGGAAGAACGGCAAGAGCGGAAGAGTCGGAAAGGAGAGCCGCAACGCACTCTGCGTGTTCGCTCTTCCACTCGACTGTGACGTCCACGCCGTCCGTAAGACCGTAGCCGGAAAGAATCGTCGAGAGCGCGTACTCGGGAGTCGAGCCTTTTCCTGCAGAATATATCGTCCTGCCCCTGAGGTCCTCGACGCTCTCTATGCTGAGGCTGCTGTCGCCCACAAGATAGAGTACTCCGAGGGTGTTGACGGCGATTACCTGTATTTTTCCCGTATTGTTGTAGAGGATGGATGCGAGGTTTGCAGGAATGCAGGCGATATCTACTTCGCCCTTCGCGATGAGGGGCGTGATGGCGTCGGGTGCGCTTTCAATCTGGAATGTATAGCTGTTCCCGAGCTCGTCGGGAGTATTCTCCGCTTCGTCCATGAGCCTGACAAGTCCCATCGACGTCGGGCCCTTTAATGATGCGATGCGGACCGTGGTCTTTTCGGAAGAAACGTTCTCGCTCACCGGATGAGATGAGAGAGAGAAACAGAAAACAAGCAGAACAATAACGGAGAATATCTTCTTCATGGAACTTCCTCGATATGACAAATATAGTTAGAGTCTTCTAACCCGGAACAGTATAATCACTGAAGCGGAAGCAGTACAATATGGTGAAACGGACCGTTTTTGACTCAATCAGTCAGATTCAGTCCCGGAGGCCGAAGATAACCTTTCCTTCAATGAGATGTATCTTATTGTCCTTCACCGCTGTCTCCATAAGATCTGTCGAGAGCCCCGACAACGAAACAGGATAATACCCGCCTGCCGGTTTACCGGAGGCTGCCGGCACAGCCTTCCGTCTCAGATTCTCCAGTTCCCCCATGGCGGTTTTCCTTTCCCTCCACTTGAATTCTCCGAAGATGTACTCACCGCCTGAGGTGAGAGCGACGAGGTCTGTCTCCTCGTTCTTTCTTTCAACTGGATTTGCGAATTCAAGAAAACCGTAATCCCTTATGAGTACGGATGAGGTAGTGACTATGTACTGTCTTATCGCTTCCTCTATGCGCTTTCCCGTGAACTCGTCGAGTCCGCCGGGAGTCTCGATAAGAAACGGAGAGGTATTGTCGAGTTCGACGGCAGTCCTGGCAGGATAGATGAATCTGAACCAGAAGGCAAGAAAGTTGTCTTCTATCTCCCAGCCCTGCGCCTTTGTATTGATTACCGCATTCCTCTTCTCCGATACAATAGAAAGATTCTCCAGCTTTCTGAGCATCGAACTGCAGAGAGCCTGCGAAATCCCGGCCTTGTCGGAGAGCTTTGAAGTTCTGCTGACTCCTTCGGCTATGAGAGACAGGAGAGCCATATATGAATCGACATTGCGCACTTCCGGATACAGAAGCAGATAATGCTCCGGAAGAAGTGCCCCACCCGGGGTGAAGAATTCCGCATTCAAAGCCTCGTCAAATGTCCTGTACCTTGCAAGGCGCGAGAGGTAATACGGAACACCGCCTGTGATGACATAGGCCGGGGAAAGTTCCCTGAGTCCCCGGGAAGGGAAAAAGGATGAAGTGTCCCGAGGTTTCAGCGCCCTCAGTTTCAGTCTCAATGATGAGCGTCCGAAAAGAGGCGTCTTTCCGCCCAGTATACCATGAATGATTCCATCGACGAACAGAGAATAAGCTTGAGGAACGTGTCGGAATATTTCTGGATTATCGGGAGAATGTCTCTGTTGCTCTCTTCAGGAAATGACACCTCGTCGATGACGAAGAGAATCTTCTCGCTTTTCGAAAGCTCTGCAATGTCATCAAAGGCATTCTCATAAGAGGAATAGACAACAGATGAACTTACCGGAAAGAGTGACGAAATCTCCCTTGCGAGGTCTCTGAGATTGCTTTCCTAGTTTGTAGTCGCCTGGAACATCACCGCTTTCTTTCCCTCGGAAAAGGAGGAGAGAAGACAGCTCTTCCCGATACGCCTCCTGCCGTATACCACCCCAGGTCATAGCCGTCGCCTTCCCGGAATTTCTCAAGAGTTTCAAGTTCACGCTTTCTGCCTATCAGGTTCATTATGCTTACTCCGGAGTACAACATATTAAATCACGATTTAATTATAAGGAAAAACTGATAAAGCCAGCAGATCCCGTCACGGAAAAACTCCCTTCTGCAGGGAGTTTCCGTCTGTTCATCATTGTGATTATTACTCGTATGACAGAGCCTGAATCGGGTCCAGGGCCGCAGCCTTCGCAGCCGGGTACCAGCCGAAGAAGATTCCGACGGCACACGAGAAGCATATGGAGAGTACAACCGACATAAGCGAAAGCGTCAGGGAGTACGAGAGCGCCGAAGCAACGACGTAGCTCACGACAAGGCCGAAGAGGATGCCGAGGATTCCTCCGCTTACGGAGAGCACCGTCGCCTCGACGAGGAACTGGTGTCTTATCGTCTTCGGGGTTGCACCGAGAGCCTTTCTTATTCCTATCTCCTTCGTTCGCTCGACAACTGTCACGAGCATTATGTTCATGATCCCGATTCCGCCTACCACGAGAGATATCGCGGCAATTGCGGCGAGGAAGGTCGTGAGGTAGCTCATGATCGAGTTCGCCATATCCACAAGTTCCTGCGCCGTCGACACCATATAATCAGAAGACGATGCATAGTTCGAAAGATACGATTTCACGCTCTCCGAGACATCTGTCGTTTCATAGCCGTCTGCAACCTTGAAGTAGTATGTCGAAACGCTCGACTGCTTACGGATATTCTGACTGAAGGTATAGTACGGCATGTAGATGTTGTTGTTGGTATCGGACATCGTCGATTCCGAGCTGTCGGCAAGAACACCTATTACCCTGTAGGTCTTCGCCTGGGTGCGGAAGATGGAGATGTAGCTTCCGAGTGCGTCACCGCCGGGGAAGAGGTCCTGTGCCACATCGTAGCCGATGACGACGACCTGGCTGCGCTGCATGTTGTCTTCCCTGGAGAAGAACTCCCCGTCCATTATCTCCAGTTTCTCTATGTCCGCATAAGTCGATGAGACTCCGTATGCAGTGGAGGATGTCGTCTCCTGGAGGTGTCTCACCATCGCATTGCCGGAAGTGAAGACGCTTACACTCTCTATTCCGGGAACATTCTCCCTGAGTGTGTATCCGAAGTCCTCGTCGAAGATGTCGTTGCTTCCGGTATTCATCACCGTCACCACATCCATTCCGGAAAGATTCATTTCACCGTTGATTGCCCCCTTGACGCTCTCCCCGAGTGTCATGATGGCAACGACGGATCCGACTCCTATCACGATTCCGAGAAGGGAGAGAAACGTTCTCATCTTGCTCGTGATCATGCTTTTGAAAGCAAGCTTAAAGTTCTCCGCTAACATCTCTTTCCACTATCCTTCCGTCCTGTATGAAAACCTGCTCCGGACACTGAAGTCCGAGTTTTCTGTCATGCGTGACGAATACAATCGTTCTTCCTTCCTCATTGAGGTCCTGGAAGAGTCCCATCACCTCGTGTCCCGTTCTGCTGTCGAGTGCACCCGTGGGCTCGTCTGCAAGGAGAATGTCGGGGTCGTTGACGAGGGCCCTCGCTATTGCAACACGCTGCTTCTGTCCGCCCGAGAGCTCGGAGGGAAGATGCTTCATCCTGTCCTTGAGTCCCACCTTCTCGAGCATCGCCTCAGCTCTCTCGCGCCGCTCCTTATGAGGAACCATGCTGTAGACCATCGGCGTCATGACGTTCTCGAGAGCATTGAGCTTCCCCAGAAGGTTGAACTGCTGGAAGACGAAGCCTATCTTCTGGTTTCTGACGTAGGCAAGTTCACTCTCCGACATTCCGTTCGTAAGCTCGCCTCCGATTGAGATGTAGCCGCTCGTGGGGGTGTCGAGGCATCCTATGAGGTTCATGAGCGTGCTCTTTCCGCTGCCGCTGGGTCCCATTATCGCAGTGAAGGAGCCGCGGCTGATTGTAAGAGAGACATCGTCGAGTGCCTTTACAAGATACTCACCCACCAGGTAGTAGCGCCTTACATTGACGAGCTCTATTACCCTGTTGTCCATCAATAGCCTCCCATCATACCCATCATCATGGCGCCCAGTCCTCCGCCCGAGGAAGGTGTGTAGACGATTGTCTCGCCCTCCTCAAGTCCCGAGAGCACCTGGCTGTAGCCTTCTCCGAGATAAGATACCGTTACATACCTCTTCTCGGTAGTGCCGTCTATTTTCTTCACGCTGACGTAGGTCCTGCCGCCTCTCTCACTCGACGCTGCAGTCGAGGGGATGAGAAGCATCTCGACATCCTCTTCGAAGTCGATAGTCCCGCTGAAGGTGAAGCCTGTTCTGAGACCCTCGGGGGGATTATCTATCGTAAGTTCGACATCAACGACTCCGATTCCGTTCGTTGTGTATCTTCCCTCCATCGGGATGTATGAGACATGAGCCTCGACTTCGACTCCGGGAAGAGAATCGAATGTCAGAGTTGCAGTCTGCCCGAGTTCTATGTACTGCATGTCGATCTCGTCTATTTCAACGGTGGTCTTGAGTCTGCTGAGGTCGAGAAGTGTGACAACAGTCGTACCTGCGGCAACGTAGTCGTTCTCACTCACGCTGACTTTGGAGACAATGCCGTCGAAGTTGGCCTTGAGAATCGTGTTGTCGAGGTTCTGCTCGTAGTTGGTCTTCCTCATCTCCAGGAGCTCGAGCTGTCTGACAGAACCTGAGATCTTCGCTTCCTCGATCTGGTTCTCGATGTCCTGCATGTCGGCTCTCTGTGACGTATCGTCGACTGTGGCAAGGGTCTGCCCCTTCACGACTGTGTCTCCGACCTTGACGAGGACGGCGGTGACGGCCCCGGAAGTGCGGAAATTGGCTTCCTGCTTGTCGTATGCCTCGACGTTTCCGGAAATATCTATGCTCTTGACGTAATTTGTCTTCGTGACTGTGTATTCGACGTTGTTCGATGCATTCTGCAGCGCCTCAATCTGAGCTTCGCTCTCCTTCTTCATCTTCAGGAACCACACCAGCACGAGGCCGACGATGAATATGACGACAAGCCACCCCACTAAACTCTTGATTCTCTTCTTTCTCTTTCTTGCAGCCTCAGCCGCTCTCAGTTTCTTTTCCTGTCTCTCGCTTTCGCTGAGGATTTCTTCCTTGTTATCCATAAAACCGTTCCTTTAATACCTTATAAAGCGAATATTTCGAGGTCGCACTCGAGAGAGAGTCCCTCGAGTATCACCTGATCCCATTCCTTCTGACATAGCTCATAGTTCATCTTCACTTCCTCGAGGGAATCGGAGGTCGTGAGTCCGAGGTCGTAGAGACTCTGCTCGTTATCGAGCAGCGTCTTCTTATACTTCAGTTCCGCCTCCTTCTGTGATTTCCTGCTGTTCCACTGAAGAATCTGGAGTGCATACGAAGATGCCTCCTCGTTGTATGACGAAAGTGCCTCGAGATAATCATTCTGAGCCATCTGTGCATTGTTGAGAGCAGTGTTCACACTGTTTGACGAGGATGCTGATTTGTTTTTCCATGTACCGGAAACAGTGACGCTCGGCGTAGTCGACCCGGAAGAGGAAACAGACAGCCCCGGAGTTACGGACACGCTCCAGTTCGAAGCCGTGTATGTGGCCTTTCCAGAAAGCATGACATCGCTCGAGGAGGATATGTCAGCATTGAGAGATGTGCTCAGGGACGACGGATTGACCGTGGAGAGTGTCTTCCTGTACGTCTCCTCGCTGCTCTCTGCAGAGAGAGACTGTATGAGAACGGATGTGTTTCCGTTTTCATATGTCGTGAGTGTGAGCGTCGGAGCCTCAAGGCCTTCTACTCCATCCCAGTCAAGTCCGGTCAGTGTCTTATATGTTGCAAGAAGGGTGTCATACTGTTCTTTTGATGCCTCATACGAAGACTTATAACTCTCAAGCACATTTACCGCATTAAGGTACGTTGAAGACGTCTCCGAGTATGTTCCAAGGGCCTTTATCTTTTCTACTGCCTTCTGCTGCTTCGAAACATTGAACTCACTCTGCTGAAGCGTACTTTCAAGGGAGATGATTGACGAAATCGTGCTGATTACGGACTTTCTGAAGGAAAGCTCGGACTTCCTGTACGTCATCTCAGTCGAATACTTCGTGGAAGTATAGTTGAGGTCGTCGGCATGATTCTCGTCGTAGCCTGTGAAGTCGAAGGTGTGAGACACCCCGACATTGCCGCTGACACTCGTCTTGCCGTCGGAATACCTGCTGGTGATGCTCGTTCCTCCCGAAATCGTCGTCTTTCCGTTGTTCGGAAGGGTTACGGTCACAGACGGGGAAACGGTAATTCCCTTGCTGCTGCTTTCAGCCATGGCGGGAGTCGTCGTTCCGTCGGAATAGACATCACTGAGCGGATTGACGGAGGCACTGACAGCAACGCCTACCGAGTCCTCTTCTTCAAGTGTCGAAATGTTCAATAGTCCGTTCTGGTATGTCAGAAGGACGTTCCGGTACGACGGACTCGCTTCCTTTGCAGCCTCTATTATCTCGTCAAGCGTCTTCGCACCGAGAGACGGCAGAAGGCACAGAAGGACGAGGAAAACAATCAATAACCTGTTCTTTTTCATCGGGAACAATTATCCCGTTATTTTCATCAAGGTAAATACAAAGCGGAACAAAAACAGCTAATGCACACACATTTTTCCACAGAAGCTACACTCCGCGGCTGTAATCTTCCTCCCTTATCCGTCATTTCACGTCTTTCCTCTGGAGAACGATGATTTTCTTCATTATTCCAGGTATCAATTCACAAATGATGACTTTTGTGTATTTTTACATGACAGGGCATACAGACAGCCGTATCTTGTACGTAAGGGGGAAGACGATGCTCAGTACATACAGTCAGTGTATAAAGAAATATCTGACGGACTACTATCTGAAAAAGGCAATCGAAGAGAGGCTGCTGTACAAAGTGGAAAACGGCATATATTCAGATTCCCCTTCATGGCCTGAACTTGCCGTCATCGCATTCAAGAACAGCGGCGCAGTCTTCACAATGAACAGCGCCTTCTACTATCAGGATCTTACCGATGTCCCGATTATTATCTGGGAACTGAAAGAGAAGCATCGAGGATCAGAGACAAAAATGTAAAACAGGTATTCTATCCCGAGAAAACACTCATGCTTGGAGTTGAAGAAAAGACAGTCAATGGAATCTCCATCAGGGTCTACCCGGAGGAAAGACTGCTTATCGAGCTCATACGCCACAGGAACAAACTTCCCTTTGACTATTACAAGGAAATCATCGGGAGCTACCGTAGAAAACTCTATGAGCTCGACGAAGAACGGCTCGAGGACAATATCGACAGATTCCCCGGAGGGAGAAAATCATGACGGCTATCCGGCTTGAGGTCTACTGACAGGCACAGCCGGAATACCCTCTCATCACTTCCAGGTATAACTGAGGCTGAGTGTCGTCTGTACGTTGAAGAGGCCCGGGTTCGTGCTAATGTTCCCCGGATTCTTCAGATAGATGAAGTCCACCTCGGCAGAAGCAGAAAGAAACGAGAAGAAGGAATAGGATCCGAAAAGCGAGGTGACAAACGTCACGGACGCACTGTCACGCATGCCTGCATTCTCGTCCATGCTGTTCGCCGTCTGATGCTCCGTCGTCGGCGTTGTCCTGTTCGTCATCTTCTTTCCGTCTATTGTGTCGTTGACTCTCGTCCATGCCGTGTATTTGTCGTGGGTACCGTGAATCATAAGGAAAAGATTGAGCCCGGCATTCCACTTCGAAGTACTGTATTCACCGGAAAGCAATGCAACTATCGCATCTCCGCCGTATCTGTAGCCGAGATAGTCGAGGTTGTAGTTCTCCGTTCCACCGCAGTCACTCATCTCCCTGAGTGCCACGACATAGTTTATTCCGTATCTTCCGTTGGTCTGCTGCCTCTTGTCTTCACCGGACTGCCGGTCACCGTCGCGGAGATAAAGGTACGGATCGGTGTATGCTCCCTCGGCATTGAGGGTAAGTATACCTCTGCCGAGCTCCGTCTTGTACGTAACTCCGAGAAGAAATCCCAGACCGTCGGGCTCCGCAAGTTCTGATGTCGTCTTCGGGTTGTTCTCCCCGGGGAGCACCGATTCGTCAACGACGACCTGGCCGTAGACGTTAAGGCCCTTCATTATCGTCCAGTCGGCCTCGAAGGAGAGGATTGAGTTCGTGTTGCTGCGTGTGTAGTTGTTGTGGTACATCATCGCGGGAGCGAAGGCAATAAGGTCAATCTTGTTGTCCTTGCTCATGTACATCACACCTTCGGTAAGCGTGAACGAGAGGGACGGAAGTATGTTCCACTCCAGACGGTGTGCGATGAATGCAGATATGCCGTTCATGTAGTGGGACTGCCCGCCTCCGGTGCCGTTGATGCTGTACTTCATTCCGGTGACATTGTCTTCCGGGTCCTTTATCTCGGTGTAGTAGTTCTGCGGATGCGGGAAGGCTGAAACGAGGAACGTATACCTGAAAGAACCGTCAAATGCCTTGAAGTAGGCGGCATTGTGGTACTTCAGGTGGTCTCCGATGACGAAATTGCCGCTTTTTCCGTTACCCCAGCTCAGCCTGTCGCGCCCCACGAATAGTGTCCAGTGTTCGCCGCCCGCCGCCACGAAGGCCCTGAGGGGGAAGTTGAAATCGAGCTGCTTCATGTTGTTTGCAAGGAGGAAGGGAATATTCGACCAGAGAGTGCTGTCCCCGAAAGAGCGTGACGTGTCGTCTCCGCTCTTCCAGTCCTTCGCCACTCCGAGGGAGAAATCGAAGAAGCCGTAGAAGGACGAGCCTATATGCTCCTCCGTGTTTATGTTGACTGCCTGTTTCTGTCTGTCCCAGCCCCTGACCCAGTTGTCCCTTCCGTGAAAATACGGGGAGGATGTATCCGTCTGGATGTAGAACTCGGGGTCGGCTTCGAGAGAAGCGCTGAAGACGGGACTGGAAGCATCTGCATCAAGCTCTGCCATTATGCTGTCATAGAGCTCTCTCCCGTATTCTGAAAGACTTTCCGTGTCGATTCTCTCAAGCATTTCCCCGAGCTCCTCTCCGCTCCAGGGGCCCGTGGTACTCGGAAGCGAAAGGCCGGAGAGAATGCTCAGTGATGAGATATCATCCCAGAGGGTGTCGTCGACAGAGTAGATCTTCTGGTAATTCTGCGAGAAGAGCATGGAAAGAGCGAAAAGGCCGAGAATAAGCAGTACAGATATCTTCTTCATTTGTGTCTCCGGAGAAAGTATCGTACAGGTTCGGTGAAAGTGAAAGGAATATCTGAAAAGAAAATTATCCAGTCGGAACGGTCATCACCCTCCCCGTCATCATCGACATCATAACAGGCTGCCCCTCAGGAGATTCAAAGCGGAATGACAAATAGACCCTGCTTTCCGCGGGGTCAGTCAATAAGCGTAAATTACACAAAAATGTAGCCCTTCCTTCTTCTCGTTAACCATCAGTTAAATTAAACTGTCGTCATGATAAAGACAAAGATAGAAGATACAGAGCTCCTGGAGCACCTCTCATCCCTCGAGGACGACAGAAGGGAGATCTTTCTCATAGCAGACGGAGAAGTGAGGCTCAGTGCAGTCAGCACCACACGCACCGTCAACGAAATGAGGGCAAACCACCACACGGGATTGCTCGAGACATACATTCTCGGCCAGGGCTACACTGCCGGAGCACTGCTTTCAAGTGAAGTCAAGGGCAACGACCGCATCCAGCTCTCGATTGAATGCGGAGGCCCCGTGAAGGGCATGAGCATAGAGGCCTGGGCCTGCGGAGCCGTCAGGGGCTACCTCACACAGAACCCCATTCCTCTCGAGAGGCCCCTCGAGTCACTCGACACGAGTCCCATCTTCGGTCCGGGATTTCTCTCAGTCACGAAGATTCTCGAAGGCTCGAAGACACCGTTCTCGGGACAGATCATGATGGAATACGGCCACCTTGCACAGGACCTTGCCCTCTACTACATGCAGTCGGAGCAGACACCGTCACTCTTCTCACTCTCCCTTTCATTCGACAGACAGGGCCGCGTGTGGGGAGCGGGCGGCATTATGATGCAGGCTCTTCCCGAGTGCGGCACTGACGTACTCGACCGCCTCCAGAAAAAAGCCGGAAGCCTCTCGAAGATGGGAAAGCTCATCGGAGAAGGAAAGAGCGTCAGAGACTACGTCACCGAGGAGTTCTCATCCTTCGGCGTCGACTGGCTCGGACACACGCCCGTGGGCTTCTCCTGCCCCTGCAGCGAGAAGAACTACGAAAAGTATCTTGTAAATCTTCCGCAAAAGGAAAAAGATGAAATACTCGGGGGAGATTTCCCCCTTGTCCTCCAGTGCTTCAACTGCGGCACTGAATACAGGTTCTCGAAAGAGCAATTGGAAGAGCTCTTCAGAAAGGAGAAGTAAATGGTTTATTTTGCAATGAGCGCAGCCAACCAGGGTGACCTGATAGCCGAAGAGGCCAGACGATGCGGATGCGACCGCGTCAAGGCGACACCGAGCGGAGTCGAAATCGAGGGAAGCCTCGAGTTCGGTTACCGTTTCTGCTTCAACACGCGTATCGCATCGAGAGTCCTCTGGGGACTCTACACCGACGATGACGTAAGAGACGACAGGGAACTCGAGGAAGCGACGCTCTCGCTTCCCTGGGAGGAATACGTCAATCCCGATAAGACTCTCAAGGTCACCTGCACGACACAGGACTGCCCGTATATAAACAACAGCCACTACGCCGCCCTCAAGGTCAAGGACGGAATCGTGGAGAGGATGAGACAGCACTTCGACGGCAGGAGACCGAATATCGAGATACTCAATCCCGATGTGACAGTCCACGTACACATCGACAGATACACCGTGAAGTGGTACATCGACTTCTCCGGAGAGAACCTCTCGATGAGAGGCTACAGAGGTGAGCAGACCGACGCCCTTCTAAAGGAACATCTAGCTTCCGCCCTCATCAGCCGCAGCGAATGGAAGAAGAGCGTCGACAACGGCACCCCGCTTCCCTTCTACGACCCCTTCTGCGGAAGCGGAACGATTGCAGTCGAAGCCGCACTCATGGCGACGGACACGGCACCGGGACTTCTGAGGAAGACTCCATACCAGTTCGAGAAACTGCCATCCTTTGATGAGGAACTCTTCAATAAGATCGTTGATGAAGCTGAGGAAAAGAGACAGAAGGCCATAGACGAGAGAGACATCTCCATCTACGCAGGCGACATCTCCCGCACGGCTGTCGAAATCAGCAGGGCCGCCGCTCTCAAGGCCGGAGTCTACGATTTCATCTCCTTCAGCGTACAGGACTTCACGAAACTGAAGGAAGCTCCCGCAGAGAGAGGCTGCATTGTAACCGATCCCCCCTACGGAGAGAGAATGAAGGTCAGAGACATCGAAGACCTCTATGCGAACACAGGAGTGACGCTCCAGAATGTCTTCAAGGGCTGGAAGGCCACAATCCTTACAGGTAACAGCGACCTCCTGTCCAACATCGACATGAAGCCCGAGAGAACCAACAAGCTCTTCAACGGGGGAATCGAATGCCAGGCTGCACATTACTCAGTCTTCACGGACGAGGAGAGAGAAGCCCTGGTGCAGAAGGCCATCGAAAAGAAGAAGGCACGCCTCGCCGCTCCCCTGAGTGAGGGCGCAACCTTCGTCTACAACCGTCTCCTGAAGAACCTGAAGGAACTGCAGCCCCTCATGAAGGAACAGGGCGTCGAATGCTACCGCATCTATGATGCCGACATGCCCGAGTATGCTGCGGCAATCGACTTCTACATGGGTAAGTGGATAGTCGTCTCGGAGTACGCAGCTCCGAAGGAAATCCCCGTCGAGGACACGATGAGGAGACTCGACGAGCTCATCCAGGCGACCGAGAGGGCAACGGGAATCGATGTGGAGAACATCTTCGTCAAGCAGAGATCGAAGCAGAAGGGAAACGACCAGTACAGGAAGCTTGCCTCGAACAACCGCATGATGCTGGGACGCGAGAACGGAGTGAAGTTCCTCCTCAATTTCACCGACTACCTCGACACGGGAATATTCCTCGACCACAGACCGGTAAGAAAGCTCATCCAGGAGATGGCTGCCGACAAGAGATTTTTAAACCTCTTCTGCTACACCGGAACAGCAACCCTCAATGCCATCAAAGGCGGCGCACTCAGCACCGTCAGCGTGGACACGTCGGCAACGTACCTCTCCTGGCTCGAGCAGAACCTGGAGCTCAACGGCTACTCGACCACCCTCGGCAACTACCTCTACCAGGCAGATGTCATGGACTGGCTCTGGGACACCTACGACAGATTCGACCTGATTTTCTGTGATCCTCCGACGTTCTCGAACAGCAAGAGCAGAAGGAACAGCTTCGATGTCCAGAGAGACCATGCACAGCTTATAAAGGCTGCGGCGATGCACCTCTCCCCGGGCGGAACACTCATCTTCTCAAACAACCTCAGACGCTTCAGACTCGACGACGAGGTGAGAGAGAACTACGTCGTCCAGGACATCACGGAAAAGACAATCGGCGATGATTTCAGGAGAGACATGAACATACACCACTGCTTCCTCATCCGGAACAAGGTGAAGATCAGGATCAGAAAAACAAAGTAAGCATCAACCCCGCCGGAAACGACGGGGTCTTTTCAATACTCCTGAAAAGAGAAACGCGGAGAGAAGATTTCACCGGCCGGGGAAACAGCTTCTGCCCTGTATTCTCCGGACGCGGCAACCGCCCGGGCAACTGACAGGCTGAGACTCCGGTATGTCTTACCGACCCTCCTCACTGTGAAAAAAGTAACAGAAGCGAAAGCGGAAACGACCAGGAAGAGAATCAGTAATTTTCTGGCGATTATTCTTCTTCGGTGCATCATGTTGGAATTCTAACATATTACAGGCAGACAGTTGAGCCTGTCGCTCTGCTTCAATACATGATTTCCGTAACAAAATACCGACTTATGGAAAGATAAACAGACAACAGTACCAATAACTCCTCTCAGAGTTCATCATACTTTCTGCTGCTGTTCCTTGCCTTCTCCACCGGATACTTCTCCCTGTTCTTCTTCATCTTGTCTCTGATTATTTCATTGAGATCGAAGCCCAGTACGTCAGCGAAGTCCAGGGCGTAGACGATGACGTCGGCAAGTTCGTCCTTCATCTTCTCCCGGTTCTTCGCCACGGCCTCCTCGCTCGTCTTCCACTGGAAGAGTTCGAGAAGCTCGGATGCCTCGAGGGAGAGGGAGAGCGCAAGATCCTTCGGGTTATGGAACTGCTTCCAGTTCCTCTCGTCCACGAATGCCATGCAGTCGTCGACAGTTTCCTTCTTTATGTCCATAGGTAACTCCTTTTAAAAAGGCCCCGCATGGAAACGGAGCCCGGTATATCTGTTCTCTTACTTTCAGAATCTGAATCCGAGGCCGAGAGAAGCGGCAACGGAGAGCTCTCCGAACTTGAAGGACTGGAGATCGGTGAAGAAGTATCTGCCGTATCCTTCGAGTGAGAGGTATGCAGTCTTTCCGAGATTGACGGAGAAGCCGGCAACACCTGTGAGTGCCCATGCAGTATTGAAGCCGGCAATCTGCTGCTCGCTCGAATGAGCGGAAGTGAATGTGTTGGATGCAAGAGAGTATCCCATACCCGCACCGAGATAGAAGGATGCGTTCTTCGTGTTGACATAGGTCATAAGCTTGAGATCCGCTGTACCGTCGAAGCCCCATGAGGAGGTATTCTTGAGGTACCAGGAAAGCTCGTGATCCTTGAATGTCCTTCCGTCCGGAATAAATACGAAGCTTATGTCGGATCTGAGGCCGATGCCGAATGCGCCGAAGTGAACGAGGTTCCTGCCTTCGAGTGTGACTGCAAAGCGCGGGAAGATCGAAGGCTCCTTGAAGTCGTCGATGCTCTTGTAGCCGAACTCCGCACCGAGAGAGAAGCTGAGGTTGAAGGATGCCTTCACAGCCTGTGCCTTCGGGGAATCCTTTACAGTCTCGACTGCGACAGGTGCCGGTTCCTCTGCGACAGGTGCCGGTTCCTCTGCGACAGGTGCCGGTTCCTCTGCGACAGGTGCCGGTTCCTCTGCGACAGGTGCCGGTTCCTCTGCGACAGGTGCCGGTTCCTCTGCGACAGGTGCCGGTTCCTCTGCGACTACCGGTTCCTCTGCGACTGCCGGTGTCTCTTCAACAGCTTCCTGAGCCGGAGCGCTTTCCTCGACTGTAACGACAGATGCTGTTTCAACAACAGCAGCATTCTCTGCTTCGACTGCAGCATAGATGGAGTCGATATACCACTCCGCTTCACTTTCGAGTGCTGAAACGGCAAGAGTTATGAACTCGTCGCTCTGTTCCGGATATGTAAGGTAGACAGTACCGTCTGCAACTTCATACGTGACGGCAGCAGCCTCCGGATAAGCCCTGAGAAGCATTGCTGCACACTCTGCAACATCCTTCTCCGTCGTTCCCTCGGGAAGAGTGATGGAGGCATTGTCGCTGTATGCAACGATGTTCGAAGTGATTCCCCTGTATGTGAAGATAGTCGAAATGACGGGAAGAACAGCAGTTTCCTCAACTGTCTCCTCCGCCGTTTCCTCGACAGCAGGGTTGAGAGAGTCGATGAGCCACTCGGCTTCAGCCTCGAGAACTGCATATGCTCCCTCGATGAACTCGGCCGACTGCTCGGGATAAACAAGGGAAACAGTACCGTCAGCAACGGAATAAGTGACGGAAGATGCTTCCGGGTATGCTGCAACAAGCATTGCCGCACATGCCGCGATATCCTCTCCGCTTACACCTTCGGGGACCGTGAGAGTTGCGTGATCACCGTATGCATTGATTTCAGATGTTACTCCCCTGTAGGAGAAGAGAGTCGAGAAGACGGGAAGAACAGCTTCCTCTTCAACGACCTCTGCCACGCTCTCTGCCTCCTCTGCGGGAGCCTCGAGAGAAGCATAGATCATGTCGATGTACCATTCTGCATCTCTCTCGAATGTGCTGAGAGCCATGAGGAGGTAGTCATCGGTCTGCTCCGGGTATGTGAGAAGGACAGTGCCGTCTTCAACATAGTATGTGACAAGCTGAGCCTCGGGGTATGCAGCAAGAACTGCAGAAGCGGCAGCTCCGATGTCTTCGTTCGTTGTTCCTCCGGGAACCGTGAGGGAAGCGTTGTCTGAATAGACGACGATATTACTTGTGATTCCCCTGTATGAGAAGATAGTCGAGATTACGGGAAGAACCTCGGCAACCTCTTCTACAGCTTCGGCAGCCTCTTCCACAGCCTCTTCGACAGCTTCCACAGTTTCTTCCACAACCGTTTCCTCGACCACGGGCTCGGGTTCGGGCTCGAGAGTGAGAAGATGATAAGCCGTGCTTGTTGCACTGACAGACCAGTTGACGCCGTCGTATGAACACTGAAGATACAGTGTGTAGTCTGTATAAGGATCAAGACCGGTTGCCGTGTATGACGATGTGTTTCCGTCCACGACAGTCCACTCCCCGTCCTCACCGTTGAGCTGATAGCGGTATGCTGTGACATCGGGATCGCTCAGGAGCCATTCCCAGCTAACGTTCATCGCCTTTCTTGCCGAAAGGGGAAGAACAATCATCAAGAACACTGCAAGGACAAAGACAACTTTGGAAAGCTTCTTCATGTAAAATATATCTCCTGTCTTTAATTACGCATTTGAATAAACGGGTTCACACCCGTTAACACAATAATACAAATAATTTATAACGACAATTGTTACACTTCAAAAACACAAAAACTCTTTTTATCTTCTGTTACGATGATAACATTTCTTGAGTATTGCCGCACATTATGGTAATTAGTATCTCATGCATGATGATTTCACAGTCGCAGTCTTCTGCGGTTCGACAATGGGAAAGCGGGAGATTTACAGAAAGAAGACGATAGAGCTCGGAGAGGAGATGACGGGAAGGAACGTCTCCCTCGTCTACGGGGGCGGCAACCGCGGCCTCATGGGGGTCCTCGCCCACACTGTCTACACGCTCGGCGGCTCCGTCACCGGGGTACTGCCCGAGGCAATGAACATATCTTCCGTCACGGACGGTGCCGTATCGACGAAGACGATTATCGTGAAGGACATGCATGAGAGAAAGAGAACCATGTATTCCCTTTCAGGAGGCATCATCGCGCTTCCGGGAGGAATCGGAACAATGGAGGAGCTCTGCGAGATATACACCTGGCGGCAGCTCGGCTACAGCAGTGCCAACATAGCGCTCTACAACATTGACGACTACTACTCGCCCTTCCTTCTCCAGCTCGACAGAGCCGTCGGAGACGGATTTCTCAATCCCGCGGTCAGGGACATTCTGATTGTCAGTGACGATCCCGGCTTCATTCTCGAACACCTCGAAAAGGACAGAAAGGAGCTCCCGAGCAAACTATGAAACTGAAAATCAGGGAAACGGTAAACGACTACCTCTACATCATACTCGGCACCGCTCTCACGGGTTTCGGAATATCGGTGTTCATGAATCCCGCAAAGCTCGCTCCCGGCGGCGTTTCGGGACTTGCCACGCTCATCTACCACATGACGGTCGAGACGACAGGCTCCTCGTGGGACCTTGGTGTCATCATGTTCGCTCTTTCTATACCGATCTACCTCGTAGGTCTCCTGCTCTTCGGGAAGGAATACGGCGTGAAGACACTGATGGGAACAGTGCTTCTTTCCGTATTCACCACTCTTTTCGATATCCTTCTTCCTAACGGGGTTCTTGATTACACGAAGGAATCCTCTCTCTGGCTCTGCACGCTCTTCACCGGTATAACGAACGGAATAGGAATGGGACTTGTCATGCGCACCGGCTCGAATACCGGAGGCACCGACATCATCGCCCAGATAATCGCGAGATATACTCCCGTCAACCTCGGGTCGTCCCTTCTGCTTGTCGACGGAATCATCATATTCTGCTCGGCATTCCCCTTCGGAATCGAGAACGCCCTCTATGCCTGCGTGATCTCCCTGATGGTTTCGCTCATAATCGACAGGGTCATCGTCCCCTTCGGCACGAACTACGCGAAGAACGTCTTCATAATAACGTCGAAGATCGATGAAATCGGAGAATACATTCTGAAGGACCTCAACCGCAGCGGCACGATAATCTCGGCAAAGGGTCTTTTCACAAAGGAAGACAAGCCCATGCTCATGACGATAATCCCCAAGAAGGACCTCACGAAGCTCACACGCTGCGTAAAGGCTGCGGACCCGAACGCCTTCATCGTCATCTCCGACACCTATCACGTTCTGGGAGAAGGCTACACGCCGATTGACGTTATTGCGGACAACAGAGACGTCACCCAGCAGTGAGAATGCTCACTTCTCCCGGAGCTTTTCGGGATAATATCCTTCCTTTATCTTCGCCCTGAGCGCTTCCATGACCAGAGGCTTGTCCTCCGGGGACATCATGCCGAACCGGCGCTCTGACGAAGAGAGAATCTTCAGCCTGCCCTCTCCCCTTCAGATTATCCCGCACCCTTCCGTTGAAAGTAGGTACTCTCCGTAAGTGACGGCTGCATCTATCTGTCTGACTCCGTCTGTAAAGAAAGCCACACCCGGAGGCATGGCCCTTCTCTCTTACTTTTCCCAGAGCTTCCCGGGATAGTATCCTTCCTTTATCTTCGCCCTCAGCGCTTCCATTACGGCCGCCTTGTCCTCGGGATATGTCATTCCGAACCACTTCTCGGTACTCGTGAATACCCTGATGGTACCCTTCTTCTCCCTGACCATGTCCCCTGCGGCATTCGGAAGAAGGCTCTCCTTCTTCGGCTCCGTGATGTTCTTCTTCTTGAAGTCATCCCAGTACTCGTTGAAGAACTCGAACGCCTTCGGAGTGAAACCGAAGAAGTTCATGGATACCGGCTCCTTACCCGTGAGATAGACATCCCCCTCATCGGTGTGCGACACGATCTTCCTGCCGCCGTCGGCATACTCGATCTTCGTATTCTCCACCATGTTGAGGAGCATTCCGTTTCCGTCGACCCTGCAGATTCCTCGTGACACCGTTCCGTTTACCGACATCGTCCTGTCGAGCTGGAAGCCGACCATTGCATGTGAAGTGGAATCGTTATCGAGTGTGGAGAGATACTTTCCGAGTGTCTCGTAGGCACTCCTTCCGTAGTAGTCGTCTGCGTTGACGACAGTGAAGGGTGTATGAACGGCCTTCTCGGCGCAGAGGACTGCGTGGATTGTTCCCCATGGCTTCTGTCTTGAAGATGAGAGGGAAACCTCTTCTTCCGTCAGCAGAGCTTCCCTGCTCTGGAAGACGTACTCGGCATCCATGTTTCTCGCGATTCTGTCGAAGAGACGTTCCCTGAAATCCTTCTCGATATCCTTACGTATGATGAATACGACCTTACCGTAGCCGTTTCTCCCGGCGTCATAGACACCGTAATCGAGAAGGCACTCCCCGTGTGCGCCGACTGCATCTATCTGCTTGACTCCACCGTAACGCGAGCCCATTCCCGCTGCCATAACCAAAAGTGTAGGTTTCATCCCTGTACCTCCGTAATTCAGACTTCTGTGGAAAATCTTAAACCTTAATGAGAAGATGCTCAACTTCCGGAAAGGCCGAAATCAGACCGCACCCTGCTTTTCATATTCAGCGCGAAGCCCCCTCACCTTTTTCCGACTCCCTTTCTCCGGGCATAATGATAAATCGTATCAATATCCACAGATTAATCCCTGAATGCACTTTTCACGATATTCATCTTCACCTCCTCCGGTACGACGGAAGAAATGAGCTTGGCGCAGAGTACATCGACGAGAATTTTCTCAAGTCACTCTCCCACATCCGTCCGTTACCTTTCGGAGTCTCGGATGGAAGCTGTTTTTCGCATTAAATTCGTTTTACTGCAATTTTCGAAATTTGGTCCGCCTGCAATCATGCCATCCTTCATGAAGTTCTGACAATACGCAACTAAAGGATCGATAAAATACCCTATGATATGCAGATAAACAAAGCAAAGCTGACAAAAACAAAATTAACGTTAATTTTCATAATGTTAATTATCTGCTTATAACACAACAAATTATTTATCAAGTTTCGCTTGACACAGCATTCACATTCTTTCTATATTCTTACCGTTATGAAAAACGAGACAGGAAAAGCATATCTATTTCTACTTCCGGCTCTTCTCCTGAGCCTCGTTTTCTACATCTATCCGTCCCTCTCGGCAATCGTTGAATCATTTCTGACTGTCAGCAACAGCGGAGAAATAAAGGGTTTCGCCTTTCTTGACAACTACAGAATCCTCTTTTCGGATTCAGCATTCCTGAACAGTGTGAGGAACACGCTTGTCTTCGTCGCCATCTTCGTTCCCGTCAACACATTCCTTACGCTCCTCGCTTCTTCGCTGACAAGAAGAAAAAACAGACTCTCATTCATACCCGAATACATATTCTTCCTTCCGCTCGCAGTGTCGCTCTCGGCATACTCCCTCACGATAAAGGAACTCTTCAGGGGTAAAAGCAGCGTGATCAACAGTCTTCTCGGAACCTCCTTCGGCGGAATCACGACAGAGAAGGGAGCCATGCTGACTCTCGTCGTCCTTTCGGTATTCCTCGACTTCGGACTCGATTACATTCTCCTCCTCTGTTCCTTCCGCTCGATAGACAGATCGGTAATCGAAGCTGCCAGAATGGACGGAGCGGGAGGAGAGAGACTCTTCTTTTCAATCGAGCTCCCCCAGGTGATTCACACCGTGGTCGTAACAGTCGTCCTCGCCCTCAAGGACGCCCTCCTGATTTCCGCTCCCGTCATAATCCTCACCGAGGGCGGCCCGTACAGGAGCACGGAGACCGTCATGTTCTACTACTACACCGAGGCATTCCGCAGCGGCAACAGGGCCGTGCAGAATTCCCTCTCGTCGATTATCCTCTACACTGTCATCCTTTTCATGATCCTCGCAGGGAGAAGGAGGAAGCATGAGAACTGAAGACAGAATCAGAAAGGCGGTAAGAATCGCTCTCCTCACCATTCTCTGCACAGCGGTGATTTTTCCCGTCTTCTACATCTTCTCCTCCTCTCTCTTCTCACAGAAGGATTTCAACTCACTGAGAGTCCTGCCGTCCTCTCCCGTATGGGAAAACTGGAGGAAGGCCCTGACGGAGAAGCACTTCGCCGTCTATCTCATGAATTCGGTGGTGACAAGCATTGAAACCGCCGTCCTCAGAGTCCTCACCGCGCTCTTCGCCTCCTACGCCTTCACACACCTCAGATTCAGAGGAAAGAGACTTATGCTCTCTCTCCTCGTTCTCACGCTCTTCATCCCCTCGGATGCGGTGCTCTACCAGAACTACAGGACAGTATCTTCCATGCACCTTCTCGACACGCATCTCGGCATAATCATCCCGTCCCTCTTCAGCGCATCCCAGATGCTCCTTTTATCGGGTTACTTCAGCGCAATGGGAAGGGAAAGCTATGAGGCTGCGAAAATCGACGGCGCCGGAGACCTCAGGTACATCTTCTCGATTCTCGTTCCGCTCTCGGAATCCGTAGTCCTGACAGTCTTCATACAGAGTCTCATAACCTCCTTCAACAGCTATCTCTGGCCTCTTCTCGTCACCAACAGAACAGACACGAGGACAATCCAGGTGGGACTGACTATGCTGGGGTTCGCCGAAAGCGGTGACAGGGGAGCACTCAGCGCGACAATTGCCGTAATCACACTGCCGTTTCTCCTTGTTCTTGCTCTCACGAAGAGCAGGATCGAGGAAACACTCATAAGAAAATAGGAGTTTTCGAAATGAAAAAACTATCCGCTGTCCTTGTTTTCATTCTTCTCTCTTCACTCCTCTTCGCAGGCGGAAGCAGCGAGAAGAGTGATGTGACGACCGTCACCATCTGGCACTCGAGTCAGGGTACGGCACTCAGTGCATTCGAGGAAATCGTGGAGGGATTCAACGAGGGGACCGGTAAGGAGAAAGGCATCAGAATAGACGCCGTCTACCAGGGAAAGGCGAACGACGTGCTGACGAAGGTCAACGCGGCACTCGGCACTGCTTCCCTTCCCGACATCGCGATGATGGACGCCACGGCTGCCCTCGACATGGATCATACCGGGGCAGTCGTCACCCTCGAGGAACTCGGACTCGACACGTCCTCCATTCTTCCCGCGGCTCTTGCCTCCTTCACATCGGAAAAGGGAACGATAGCACTTCCCTTCAACGGTTCCGCCCTTCTCTATTACTACAACAAAACTCTCTTTGATGAAAAAGGCGTAGCGGTTCCGACGACGATAGACGAGATGACGGCAGCCGCCCCGCTTATTGCAGAGAAGGACGAGAACGGAAATCTCACCCTCGCCTTCTTCTCGGGTGTACCGACAACGTATGAACTGAGCTATTTCATATCCCAGCAGAACGGGGGAACATACCTCGTGAACAACAGAAACGGTCACGATGGAGGCGCGACAGAGGTCCTATTCGGTAAAGAAGGAACGTACAGAGCATTCCTCGAGAAGTGGACGGAGCTCTTTTCCACGCTCTGCTGCTCTTCCATCACAAGCGGCGTCAGCGATGACTTCATCGCCGGGCGCACGGCAGGCATGCTCGCGTCCTCATCGAACCTCACCCGCATTCTCGCTTCAGTCGGTGACTCCTTCGAAGTGGGAGTGGCGAGGGTACCGCTTGTAAACGGGACATCGAACGGCAAGGCGATAGTATCCGGAGGAGCACTCTTCTCCTTCACCTCCTCGGACGCCGTGAAGACCGTTCTCGAATACCTCTCGTCAGCATCCGTCCAGGCTTACTGGAGCGAGAAGACGGGATACGTCCCCGTCAACACCGAAGCCTACACGTCAGAGGAGTACACGGAATTCCTGGAAGAGAACCCCCTCTACAGAGTCGCTCTCGAATACCTCGGGGACTCGGACGGAAACGCCGTGAACGTATGGCTCCCGAGTGCATACACAATCTACTACTCATTCCAGAAGAACGTCTCCGACGCAGTGAACGGAAAGGACATAGACGAAGTCGTAAGCGAGATGGTGAAGACGGTGCAGAATGCACTGGACGTGTACAACGCCCAGAATTAATCCTCTTTCCTGAAGAATATGCACCTGTCCCTGTAGGGGCAGGTTATGCAGCCCGGCCCCGGACACGAACGGAAGGATCCGTCCTTCTCGGCCTCCTCGAGCTGGGAGATGTGCCACTCGAGCTGGGAGATATGCTCCTCGAGCTTCTCCACCTTCGCTCTGTCGTCGCTGAGCTTCGCGCGGTACTGTCTCAGAAGCTCCGAGCGTCTGAGGCTTCCGCTCTCGTCTTCCTTTCTCAGGCTTATTATCTTCTTTATCTCCTCAAGCGAGAAGCCGAGCTCCTTGAGCTCCCCTATGCGCTTGAGGTATACGAGGTCGGCGTTGGTGAATGTGCGCTGTCCTCCGTCAGTCCTCTCCTCAGGCAGGAGTCCGAGCTCCATGTAGTATCTGATGGTACGGGGAGTAAGACCGCTGAGAGCGGCCATCTCCCCGATGCGGAATGTCTTCTTCATGGAAGCAGTATACAACCATCGGGGAGGGAAATCACTTCTTCTCTTTCATGACGCAGCATAGTCTTCAATCTTAACGGATGAGAGAGCGTCCATGACGCGTTCCCTGACTTTATCCTTCTCACCTCTTACTCTCAGGCCGAAGACTGTCATATGCGTCCGGAGTGCGAAGTCCTGAAAAACGAATCCCCGGACCTCTTTTCTCCGGTGGAACATTGATCTTCCGCTCTGAAGAGTAGACACACCTGTCGTCAGGCTGCACTTCCCTCTGTCCGGAGTTTCCAGACCAGCTGTCGTTCTCAAGAGGGTTGCCTTTCCCGATCCCTATGAACCGGGAAGTGTCGTGAAACTGCCGCTCCTGATTACAGGAGAAACGTCATCTGTGACTGCGGCAGCACCGAAAATCTTCGAAACATTGACAAGCATTATTTCCATGGCTCAGAAAATAGAAAAAGAGTGCTAACTCCGGAGCCGCAACGCCGTTAATTCTACGTTAACTTGTCCTCGAATCGCCTTCAAACACGGACAGATGTCTGCGTTTCGGAAGATTTTACAATTATTTCTCCTGAAATTTTGACATTTTCCCGATTTATCGTGCTTAAAGAAATGGAGGCTAAAATGAATCAGCTGAACAATGTCATTCTTGAAGGAACGCTCGTCAACGAGCCGGAAGTGGTGGCAAGAAGCGCCGTCACGAACAGCAGACTGGTGAAATTCACCATCGCCAATGACAGGTATTACAAGGACGTCAACGGCAACCCCAGACAGGAAACGCTCTTCCTCGTAGTCCAGTGCTGGGGCGAACTCGGAGAAAAGGCACTCACAAGCATCCACAAGGGGATGATCGTGAGAGCAGTGGGCAGACTGATGATGTGCCGCTGGGAGACGAAGACGGGGGAGAAGAAGAGCACCATCGAAATCGTCTGCAGCCATATCGAGTACAGAGTCAACCGCAACAACAGGGAGAGCAAACTCGAAGTGCTTGAGGACGAGAAGAAGGAAGCCGACGTCCTCTGCGAGAGCACGGTGCTCTACGAGTTCTGACATGTGCACTCCGGGTGGCAGCAGCCATCCGGAGGCTTTCCTCATGAAGAACAGACACGGAGACAATGCATATGAATGCAGCAGACAAACGTATTGAACTTTATCATTATTCTGATAAGATACGGTCAAAGAGAGGCGCAATCATGCTCGAAATAAGACCGGTATCTGATCTGAGGAACAAGTTCACGGAAATCGAGAAAATCATCGAAAACGGTCAGCCCGTCTTCCTGACGAAGAACGGCTACGGAAGAATGGTCGTCATGAGCATGAACTCCTATGCAAAGCTTTCGGGTGACATCAATGCCTACATGGCCGATGCCGACTACGAAGCGGATCATAATCCTGTAAGACTCACGCATGACCAGGTATTTTCCAAGGCGAGGAAAATAATTGATGATGCAAGGAAATCTCAGAATTAGATATTCCCCCTCATTCGACACTGATCTTGATGAAACGCTCTGCTACATTGCATCCGTTCTTCAGAATCCCGATGCAGCGGAAAGACTTCTTCAGGATGTTGAAAACTCAATAGAGGAGCGCTCCCGTAACCCCGAGATCTATGCCGTCTACGGCTGGTCTCTGAATGACAGCGTCCCCTACTACAGGATAGTCGTCGGCAACTTCATCGTACTCTATGTCGTTCTGACGGAAAACAGCGAAAAGATCATGGAAGTAAGACGTATCCTCTACGGCAGACGCAACATCGCACTCCTGGTGTTCGGCGTAGAGGACAATGTGAATTAATTCTGCAAGGAGGCTGTGCACATGACTGCACCGGATAAATGCATTGAATTTTATCATTATTCTGATAAGATACGGTCAAAGAGAGGCGCAATCATGCTCGAAATAAGACCGGTATCTGATCTGAGGAACAAGTTCACGGAAATCGAGAAAATCATCGAAAACGGTCAGCCCGTCTTCCTGACGAAGAACGGCTACGGAAGAATGGTCGTCATGAGCATGAACTCCTATGCAAAGCTTTCGGGTGACATCAATGCCTACATGGCCGATGCCGACTACGAAGCGGATCATAATCCTGTAAGACTCACGCATGACCAGGTATTTTCCCGGCTGAGGGAAATAGTTGATGATGCAGAAGAATTACAGAATTAGATTCCTGCAGTCCTTCTATGACGATGCAGAAAAAATCACATACTACATAAAGAACACGCTGTGCAATCCGTATGCCGCCAGGCGCTTCGTCCTGAATATGGAGAGCGCCATCGTGGAACGCTCCCGTAGCCCCGAGATATTCGCCGTCTACGACTGGTCCCTGAATGACAGCGTCCCCTACTACAGGATAATCGTCGGCAACTTCATCGTACTCTATGTCGTTCTGACGGAAGACGGCGAAAAGATCATGGAAGTAAGACGCATTCTCTACGGCAGACGCAACATACCGTTTCTGATGTCTGACACAGAGAACTGAAAAATAGGAATATCAGTAGAACTGCAGTCCCGCACAAGAAGCCGCAAAATCGGACATCAACGTTTCTTTAAATGATAACTAAATCAAGTTTTTTGATATCACCCCGAAAGCCGACGACTCCCAAGCGGCAGGGAACAGAGAAAATGAAGACAAACCAGGAAACACAACTATCGCAGTCATATCTGAAAAGGAAATCAGAAACAGGATATACACCATCCGTGGTGTTCAGATTATGTTAGATACGGATTTGGCCGCTATTTACGGATATTCTGTCAAAAGCTTCAATCAACAGGTAAAAAGAAATAAGGGAAGATTTCCTGAAGATTTCATGTTTGAACTGACATTCGAGGAAGCAGAAGAATGTTCAAGGTCCCAAATTGTGCCCCTGAACGCAAACACTGGACGAGGGAGTAACATAAAGTACAGACCCAAAGCCCTCACTGAACAGGGAATTTACATGCTGATGTCGGTACTCAAAGGTGACCTTGCTGTAAAGCAGAGCATCACTCTTATCCGTTTATTCGACTGAGGTCACAATTTGTGACTTCGATGACTCATGTATCTTCTTTTCTGCAGGATGCATTACTGAGGGCAGAATCTGCACCTCGATATTCTCAGGTGACGTCCTGCTCTCAGCCGCTCAAAGTACGACACCTGCCCGGTTTTCGTAAGATTTTACATTTATCCCCGGAAATTTCTCCGATTTCTTTGACAATTTTCCGTTTTTCCGGGGTATAGATGTATGGATACAGAAAAAGACAGATTCACAACGGGCGAAGAGCCAAGGGAAAAGCTGGAGAGACTCGGAGTCAGAGCTCTCACGGACAGGGAACTCATCATGCTTCTCATCGCACAGGGCAACGGAGCGAGGTCGGTCGAGGAGATAAGCAGCGAGGTCCTTAATCTGATCGACAGAGGAGTCAGCTTCCCGCTGACATCCCTCATGAACATTCCGGGAGTCGGAAGGGCAAAGGGAGCGCAGGTGCTTGCCGCACTCGAACTCGGGAGACGCAAGAACACCCGCAAGCCCCGCCAGATCAACTCCTCCGTGGATATCTACCAGGAGGTGAGACACTTCGCCTCGCGCGACCAGGAAAGTCTCATCGTCGTAAGCATCAACGGAGCCATGGAGATTCTCGACACCACCGTGGCGACGGTAGGCTTTGTCGACAGGGTCTTCTCCCATCCCAGGGAGATCTTTGCGGAGGCACTGAAGAAACGTTCCACATCAATAGCGATTGCCCATAACCATCCTTCGGGACAGATTCTCCCTAGCAGGGATGATGTCGAGGTGACGAAGCGCATCATAAGAGCCGGTGAAATACTCGGCGTCACGCTTGTGGACCACATCATCTTCAGCGAAGCAGCCTATTATTCGTTTGCAGAGCAGAAGGTCCTGGATAGAATCCGGAAGATGATCAGAGAGGAAGACGGGAGAATCGAGAAGAGAAAGGAAGGACTGCAGGTTCTCGAGGAAATAAGAAATACAGCCCGGGCATGAAAACCCGGGCGGAAAGTCAGATGCTGAGGAATCCCTTGAGGACGAGCAGCGTGTTCCTCACTCCGTCCCTGTGGCTTCTTTCGTTGCAGTGGGAAGCGAACACTCCCGGTCCTATAAGTCCGTGCCGGATATCCCAGCCTCCGCCGAGAGCCGCCTCGACGTCCGAGGAATAGTGTGGATAGGTGTCGACTGCGTATGCCGCACCTTCCTTCTTCGCAGCCTCGATCAGGGCGCCGACCATCCGGTAGTTGTAAGGGCCTTTCGCGTCCTTTGCGCAGATGGAGACCTCGTGCTCCGTGCATGAGCATCCCTCCCCTACGCATCCCATGTCGATTGAGAGGCCTTCCGTGACACCGGAGGGAACAGATGCCGCTGCACCGTGTCCGACCTCCTCGTATGCCGTTATATGAACCCAGGTGCGGCGCGGGAGCGTTATGCCGTTGTCAGAGATGTACTTTGCAAGCGCAAGGATTATGCCCACCGAGAGCTTGTCATCGAGGAAACGCGACTTGATGTACCCCGACTCTGTTACATGGGCACCTGTGAAGAGACAGCAGGGATCCCCCACCTCGATTCCGAGTGCCCTTACATCCTCGCGGCTCTTTACATCCTCGTCGATGATGCACTCGAGACTTCTCCAGGAGCGCTCCGAGGAATCGAAGCTGTCGTTGACATGCACCGAGGGATTGGGTATCTGGATGGTGCCCTCGTAGACCCTGCCGTCACGTGTGCGGATACGTACATTCTCGCCTTCGACTCCGACGGGATGGAGTCCCCCGAGCTTGTCGAGTCTGAGTCTGCCGCTGGCCTTTATCTCGCACACCATAGCCCCGATGGTATCCATATGAGCCATGATGACGAGTCCGTTGCCGTCATCCTTCCCGCCGAGGTCGACAAGTACGCCGCCCTTGTTCGTAAGCTCGGTTCCGAATCCGAGATTCTCGAAGTCCTTCCGGATTTCGGCAGCGACGGCTTCCGTATAACCAGTGGGACTGTCAATCGCGAGAAGCGACAGCGTCTTCTCTACTGCATAATCTACATATCTTTCATCCATGGTGTACTCCTTCAAATATAATCCTCCACCGTCAGGAGTGGAGGAAAAACGGAAATCCTTCCGTCTCAGAAGAGATTACAAAGGAGAGAGACTGAAATCTTACCCTGCTTGAAGGTGTCTGCATTCTTGTAGTCTTCACTCTTTGCATAATCGATGATCGTCTGGAACGGAATCTTGTAGTCCACTCCGACTCCGAGTCCGCCGATGTTGACGCCGACCGCAGCGCGTGCAAGAAGCTGCGAGTTCTTGAAGACTTCCAGCACCTCGCTCACGTTCTTTCCGTCGATGACGACACCGTCTTCAGATATCTCAATCGGAAGAGCATAGCCGACACCGAGTGCGAATTCGACGATGCTGAGTTCGAAGCGGAGGTTTGCAGTCATGATTGTGTTGAGGACAGTGTTCCCGTTGTTGCTTCCGAAGACAACGTTGGTGGCAAGTCCGAAGAGTCCGAGATTGAGTCTCGCATCGGCACCGAAATCGTAATTACTGAAATCCTTGAAATCCTCGGAATCGGTAATATCACCGCCGAATCTGGCAGTTCCTCCAATCTGGAGGGTTGAAGCAAATGCGGATGTGCATAAGAGGGCCGCAATCAGAAACAGAACAGCTAATTTTTTCATAAAGATTACCTCTTTGCGGGAACCGGAGTTCCCAACATCTGTATTATAAACATGAAAAGGGGAAATCAGTTACATTTTTTTGTTTTCTGTCCTGCTTTCGCTGCGTCAGCGGGAATGCCTGTCCTTGAGGACATCGACAACCTCTCCGAGTGTGCAGTCCTTCTGGGCAAGGAGAACGAGGAAGTGGTACATGAGATCCGCAGCCTCTCCGAGGAAAAGCTCCTTGTTGTCGTCCTTGCTTGCTATGATGAGCTCGACAGCCTCCTCTCCCGTCTTCTGCGCAATGCGGTTGAGACCGCGGGAGAAGAGATGATTCGTGTAGCTGCCGTCCGTGGGATTGAGACGTCTGTCATGGATGACGGATTCGAGATAGAAGAGGAACTCGGGAGACGAGAAGTCGCCGGGCTGGTTCTCTTCCCCGAAGCAGGTGTCGGATCCCGTATGACATACCGGACCCGAGGGAATGGCCTTTATGAGGAGGGTGTCACCATCGCAGTCGACGAGAATCTCCCTTACCTTTATATAGTTGCCGCTGCTCTCCCCCATTACCCTGATTCTGCCCTTGGAACGGGAATAGAATGTGACAAGTCCCCTTTCAAGTGTCAGTGAATAGGCTTCCTCGTTCATGAAGCCGACTGTAAGAACACTGCGTGTAACGGCATCCTGCACAACAGCAGGAACAAGCCCATCCCTGTACTTTGAAAAGTCTATCGTCATCTTTCCCTCGTTATTATTACTGCTGTTCAGTATCTGATGATTGCAAATTATTTGTCAACAACACCGAAAGAGGAAAGCGGGGGAAAGACAAGGATTAATCTCTTTTGTCCTGAAAGAATTAGAGACCTGCCGTGACGTCGACGGCGTCTCTGATCCTCTTCGAGACAGCATAGACGCGGCATCCCCAGATGAAGGAGATGACACCTGCGGTGATGACTACGGCACCGAATACTGTCATGAATGTCTGTCCGACGAAGAACGGGAAGGCAAAGAGAATCACGGCCGCAACGATGTAGGCGACAGACGACGAATGGTAGATGCTGTGAAGCGCCGGATAAGGCCTGAGGGAATGGCTCTCGACGAGATTTGCAATACCCGTAATCAGGAAGCCCGCAGCCACTGCGTAGACAACGCCCTTCATCAGTGACACTCCTCCGTTCCTGAATGCCGAGACTCCGACTATGAACGATGCGATTCCGATTACGAATGCGATGATTCCGTCTGTAAGGAGAGTCTCGCGGATTCTCTTCTGGATACCGAGATCGATGGCCTTTCCGTCGACGACGACCTGGACTGCGCTCTTTCTGAAACGGATGGCATCAACGATTCTCATGATTCCCCTGAATGCGAGGATGATGGAAAAGGCCAGTACTGCGATGCTGAGAACAGCAGCGGGTCTGACTATTATGAAAACACCGAAGACGACGGCAAGAATGCCTTCAATCCACAATAAAACTGCACCCTTCATTTTCAACTCCTGTTAGAACGAATATAACAAACAAAAGGGTAACCGTGTAGAAAAAAAAGCTCAATATGATAAACTCGTCTCATGCGCTACCTGCTTTTCGATGCGGACCAGACAATCTGGGACTTCAATCAGACGGAGGAGATAGGACTCAGGAACATCTTCTCCTCATTCGGCCTTCCCTGTGACAGGACGACACACGATTCCTACATGACCGGAAATCTCCGGTGCTGGAAGGAATACGAGGACGGACTCCTCACTCTCGACGAACTCGAGACAAAGAGATGGAGGCTGTTCTTCGAGAATACCGGACTGAAGGATGCGGACGCGGAGAAGACAGCGGAAAGATTCAAGTACCTCCTCGCCCATAACGGAAGACTCCTCGAGGGAGCGGAGGATTTCCTCATAAGCATCTCCGATTACCCTAAGTCGCTCGTCACGAACGGAATATCGGAAATACAGCGGCAGAGGCTGAAGGATACGAAGACGGACAGGTTCTTCGAGCACATATTCATCTCCAGCGAAATCGGATGGCACAAGCCCCAGAAGGAGCTCTTCGACGAAATACTGCGTATTCTCGGAAAGAATAAGGAAGAATGCGTGATGATCGGAGACAGCGAGCACAGCGACATAGCGGGTGCCGCCAATGCGGGAATCGACTCCATCTACCTCAACTTCGACGGGAGGAAATCGCCTCTCGCGACGTGGTCCGTGTCATCATACGCGGAGCTCGGGGATCTGATCGGGAGAATATAGGTCTCCCTGTTTCCAGCCGTTACTCTTCATGTAATCGTCGAGAGTCCTCAGGAAGAGAGACTTGTCCATGAAGTGTCTCGGCTCCACGAGACGATGGTAGGGAGTATCGCAGACAAGACGCTGCACTACAATGTCCGGTCTGAGATGTCTCAGGGCCAGAGCACAGTTCTCGAGATGTCTCCTTGTCGATGAAGATACAGTTTCCCCGAGATAGAAGTCATCGGCCATCGCCGTTCCTCCCGCTATATGGAGGTTGTGTATCTTGACGGCATCGGATCCGCTTCTGTTCACGAGCTTCACAGTATTGATGTAGTCTTCCCTTCCCTCTCCGGGAAGCCCCAGTATTATGTGAACGGAAACCCCGAGACCGTACCTCTTCGCCCTCTCCGCCGCCGCAAGAAAACACCCGGAATCATGACCGCGTCTGATGCGCCTCAGCGTCTCGTCATTCGAACTCTGGAGCCCGAGTTCCACCCACACTTCCCTTTCCGGAGTTATGTACGACGAAAGAAGCGCACACACGTCGTCGTCCAGGCAGTCCGGCCGTGTCGATACTATGAACTCGCTGAAGGGAAAGACGGAGAGTCCCCTGTCATATATCCTCTTCAGGTTCTCCACGCTGTCGTATGTATTCGTCCAGCTCTGGAAGTAGAGGGCAGCCTTCTCGGCTTTGTAGCGCCGCCTTATGAACTCGAGCCCCTTTCTTATCTGGTTCTCGATCGAAGCGTAGCGGGTGGTTATCGTGGAGGCGACGTCCTCGTCGTAATCCGAACTCCGGGTGAACGAGCTCTCGCTTCTTCTCTGGTAGACGGCAACGCTTCCCGTACCGTCGCAGAAGGTGCAGCCGCCGGAGTGGTCGGAACTGCGGTTGGGACAGTTGAAGCCTCCGTCGACCCCCACACGGTAGAATGGGCCGCCGTACTTCCTCTCAAGATAATCACGGTAGTTGTTCCAGCTCGAATACATATGGCTATGTTAACCGTTCTCGAGAAAGTCTTCCACGGCTCTGTTGAATTCGACGGGATTCTTATAAGCGATGAAATGGTCGCCGGGGATGAAGACAAGACGGCTTCCGCTGATGCTCTTCGCGATGAGTCTCGTATGGGATCTGAGAATCATATCGTGAGTACCGGCTATCACGAGAACGGGCATCGTGAGTGCGCCGAGCTCTCCGGGAGAGATATCAGGCTCGTCAGTCATCAGCCTCATGAGGGATGCCGTGTACTCGTCCCCCCTTTCGACGGCGGCTCTGTACTCCTTCTCAATCCAGCGGTTCACATCCTTTCTGCAGCCGGAGGGAAAGAGATTGGCCCCGTTGAGAATGAGCTTATGAACCCTCTCGGGGTGCCTCAGGGCGAAGATGAGTGCGATGTTGCCGCCGTCGGAGAAGCCCAGTATATCCGCTTTCTCTATCTTCATTTCATTCATGAAATCCCGGAGATCGTCCGCAAACTGACTTATCGTGAAGGGCATCACGCCCCGCGGAGAGAGGCCGTGGCCGCGCGTGTCGGGTGCGATTACGCGGTATCTTCGGCTGAAGTATTCAATCTGGAAAGAGAAGTTCGTGTGGTCCTCGCCGTTACCGTGGAGGAGAATGAGCACCTCCCCCTCACCTCTTTCCTCGTAGTTGAGCTTTATGTCCATGGGAAGAGTATATACCTTTTTCCTTTTCTCTGAACTGCAGATTCCCGCTTTCCCTCCTGACGGCATAAATGAGGAAGATCTTCACTCCTGACAACCTCAGCCTCACCGCCGCTGCTGCGGATTATCCGTATACGGGAACCGACATGGCTTCTTCCGTGAAAACTTCATTGCGGGAGACGGGAGGAATGAAAAGAAGGAGAAGGAATCCGGGAAGAAAGTGAAGGAAAGGATTGCGGAATGCAGGAGAACGGTAAGCCTCTCCGGGGAGTATATCCACCCGGCAGAACCGCACGTCTGTCCGGTTTCTTGATTTTTCCCGCGGATTCTGTTAAAAATCGTGAGGCAAAAACGATACGATACAAGAAGGTTCTCCCCTTCCGATACGACACAAGAGCACATCCCGTGCTCTTTTTTCATGCACGGAAAGGAAGGAAAATGAATACTCAGACACAGTCGGTTTCATTCATGGAAACCGAAAAAGTCGGACGCCTCGTCAGGAAGTTCTCGCTGCCCTGCGTCATATCACTCCTGGTGGGAGCACTCTACAACATAGTAGACCAGATCTTCATCGCCAACGCCTCATACCTGGGCTCTTACGGAAATGCAGCGAATACAGTCGTATTCCCGATGACGGTTCTCGCTCTCGCCGTCGCCGTCATGATCGGAGACGGTACGTGCGCATTCGTCTCCCTCGCCCTCGGGAAGGGAGAAGAAAAGGAAGCATCATCGGCAATCGGAGGCGCAGTCGTACTGACACTTCTCTCGTCGGTTGTACTGACAGCCATCTACCTCATATTCTCCACCCCGATTCTCACGCTCTTCGGAGGAACGGTAAACGAGGAAACCTGGGCCTTCAGCCGGGAGTACTTCTTCTGGATTACACTCGGTCTTCCCTTCTATATGTTCGGCCAGGCCCTCAACCCGATCATCAGAAGCGACTCGTCTCCGCGCTTTGCGATGGTATCGACTCTGGCGGGAGCGGTGACGAATCTCATTCTCGACCCGGTATTCATCTACGGCTTCAGGTGGGGTATGACGGGAGCAGCAGTGGCAACGGTAATCGGGCAGATGGTTACGGCTTTCCTTGCCCTCTGGTACCTCTTCCACCTCAAGAACGTGAAGCTTACGAAGAGGGACTTCATTCCCGAAGCTTCTGTCACGAAAAGGTCCCTCTCCCTCGGCCTCACGAGTTTTCTCAGCCAGGCATCTCTCGTCCTCAGCATGGCCGCCGTACAGAACAGCTGCATGAAATACGGAGCCCTCGACCCCGTCTTCGGACAGCCCGAATATTCACAGATTCCGCTTGCGGTACTCGGAATCGTCATGAAGTTCTTCCAGATTGCGATATCTGTCGCGATAGGAATCAGCGCAGGTTCCATCCCCGTTTCCGGCTACAACAGGGGCGCGGGCAGAAACGACAGGGTGAAGGAACTCTTCACATATGTACTGATATCCGAAGCGGCAGTGGGAGCCGTCGCACTCTTCATCGTCGAAGTCTTCCCTCTCGGGATTGCTTCCCTCTTCGGCGCGGCGGGAGAAAGCAGCTACTACACATCCTTTACAGTGAAGTGCTTCAGAATCTATCTTTCGATGATGATGCTTGCAACCGTAAACAAGGGCACCTTCATATTCCTCCAGTCCCTCGGAAAGGGACTTGAGTCGACACTGATTTCACTTACAAGAGAGATAATCTTCGGTGTCTTTCTTCCGATCATCCTTCCCATTTTCATGGGACTCGACGGACTATTGTGGTCATTCCCCCTTGCCGACATCCTGACGGCCGTCATCACATCGATCTTCGTAGTGAAGACGTACAGGGAGCTCTCTACTCCAGAACTGTGCCGATGAAGTCACGCGCGCCGTTGACAAACGATGCGGCGTCCATCTCCTTCTTCATGGGAGGAAGGACACGGGTGACGTACAGGTACCCCTCTCCCGTTGCTATCCTGAGTCCCTTCTTCCTGTCGAGTGCCGTGACAGTTCCCGGAGCTTCCGTACACGGCTCGAAGGGAAGGAACGACGAGGAGTGGACCCCTGCGATGATGAACGGAGAACCGTTGTACATGCACCATGCCTTCGGCCAGGGATAGCATGCCCTTACGAGGGCATGAATCTTCTCCGCGCTGTCGCTCCAGTTGATTCTGCCGTCATCCTTCCTGATGAATCCCGTGTAGCTCGCCTCCCCGCTCTGCGGGAAGGGTACAATGCTCTCCACGCTCTCGAGAATCGAAAGAACGAACTCCGGAGCCTCCCCGCTGATGACGTACTCGAGGCTCTCGCTCGTCTCGGTGCCGTCGAGGGAAAGACTCTTCATTCCATATATGTCCCCTTCATCTATATTAAGGGAAATCTGCTGGACGGATATTGCAGTCTGACGTTCGTTGTTCCTTATTGCATTGAATATGGGGCTGCAGCCTCTGTAGAGAGGGAGAGCCGAGGGGTGCACGTTGAATGTATACCTGAAAAGCGAGAGGAACTTCGGTCCGAAGATTCTCCCGTAGGAGAACGAGAGAAGAGAATCGACTCCGAGGGACTTCACTATCTCACGCTCATCCCTGTTCAGGTGCTCCGGGGTGAATACCGGAAGTCCGAGCTCTTCCGCCTTCGTCTTCACCGGCGTCGGCACAAAGCCCTTCCCCCTCTTCTTCGGGGCGTCGGGAGTCGTGAACACAGCCGTCACGAGGCCTCTTGAATTAAGTTTTTCCAGAAGCGGTACGGCAATCGAGTCTGTAGCGGCGAAAAGCAGTCTCACTTCTTCTTCCTCTTTCTTACAGCACTCTTCTTCTCGTAGGCATGGAGGACCTTCGCCCTCTCCTCTTCTGTAAGTCTGTCGATGAAGAGGTGTCCGTCGAGGTGATCGTTCTCATGCTGGATGACACGTGCAAGCAATCCGTCCGCGTCAATCTCGAATGCCTTTCCGTATTCGTCCTGTGCGTGCACGCGGACTCTCACCGGTCTCATCACATCATGATACACTCCGGGAATGGAGAGACATCCCTCCTCGTACGGTCCCAGCTCCTCGCTGGTCTCGAGAATCTCGGGGTTGACGAAGACATAGTGCTTTCCGTCCCTTATGTCGACTACGAAGAAGCGTCCGTCGACACCGACCTGCGGAGCGGCAAGTCCGACGCCGTCGGCCTCATTGAGAGTCTCAAGCATCGCCACAGTCAGCATGCGGAATGCGTCGTCGAAGACCTTGACCTCCCTGCATTTCCTTCTCAATATATCATCACCTATCTTGACTATTTCCAGAGCTGATTCTTCCATTCTCTATTACCTCTGTTACAAATATATTCTCTTTCCCCGTCCGCGGGAAGAGTACAGGGCGGACGGAGATTTTTATATGACTTTTAGCTCAAAAGCCCTTTTACAATTCACAACCTTTTTTCTATTATCGTCTGCAGGAGAAAATAATGGAAACAAAAACGCCTCATTACGGTCCAGCTGACAGGCCGCCGCTAAGGGAGTGGATTCCCCTTTCCATCCAGCACGTGTTCGCAATGTTCGGAGCGACGATTCTCGTTCCGATCCTCGTGGGACTCGATCCGACGACTGCGCTCTTCACTGCGGGAACGGGAACACTCATCTACATTCTTCTGACAAAGGCGATGGTGCCGGCATTCATCGGCTCCTCCTTCGCCTTCATCACGCCGCTGATTACTATTTCATCGCAGTACGGGTGGCCCTACGCAATGGGCGGAGCATTCGCATCGGGAATCATGTACGCAATCGTCGCATTCATTATCTCACGCTGCGGCTCGGGGTGGATTCACCGCGCGCTTCCTCCCGTCGTCATCGGCTCGGTTATCATCGTCATCGGTCTCAATCTTGCACCGACTGCAATGAACATGGCGATGTACACGAACACCTCCGACACATCGACCTACTCACTCGTCTATCTCTCGATAGCCCTCGTGACACTCGCCGTCACAGTCATCGCGAACGTCTTCTTCAAGGGCTTCCTGTCGGTAATCCCGATTCTCTTCGGTCTTGCCGCAGGCTACATCTTCACACTCGTTATGGGAATCTTCTTCCCCTCCTACGCAATCATCGACTTCACAGTCGTCAGGGAGGCGGCATGGTTCGGCTTCCCGACATTCGCGCTGCCGAAGTTCAACCTCGTTGCGGTGCTTACCTTCATGATCGTATCCTTCGCGACTATCTGCGAGCACCTGGGAGATACACTGTGCATATCACGGGTAGTGGGACAGGATTTCTACGAGAACCCGGGACTCAAGAGAACGCTCCTCGGAGACGGTCTTGCGACAACCTGGGCTTCCCTCTGGGGAGGACCACCCAACACGACATACGGTGAGAACGTCGGCGTACTCGCAATAACGGGCGTCTACAGCGTCTGGGTCACGGGAGGCGCAGCGGTCATCGCCGTCATTCTCTCGCTCTTCCCGAAGTTCGGCGCACTCATCCAGACAATTCCGAATCCGGTACTCGGAGGAATATCGATGCTGCTCTTCGGAGTAATATCGGCTTCCGGCCTCAGGACACTCGTGGACTCCGGAGTCGACTACCAGGACAAGAGAAACCTCACGATTTCCTCGATAATCCTCGTAATCGGAATCGGAGGCGGAATACTGAAGTTCAATATCGGGTCATCCCTCGAGTTCTCGCTGGGCTCCGTCGCCCTCTCGACTCTCGTGGGCATCATCCTCAACCTCATCATTCCGGTGAAGAAAGAAACAAAATAAGACAGAATCAGACGGAATATACGGCAGTTCGAAAAGGACTGCCGTCTTCTTTTGCCCTTACGCTCTCCTTACCCAGTTTCCAACCCGATATGAAAATTCAACTTGCAGATACACCCCCCCCCACGGTATATCCTTACAAGTGAAGATTTTAATTTGGAGGCTTCGATACGAGGAAACTATTCGTGATTTTACTTGCGGCTCTGCTGCTTGTTTCTTTCATTTCCTGTGAAAAAGAGGACAGTGACAAGCTGCAGGAGAAACT
>CAVILL010000004.1:0-55994 GCA_963643635.1 Sphaerochaetaceae bacterium
TTATAGTTGATAAACTATCACTTTAGTGATACTGTGTGAATATGAAGAACTCGATTATCACGATATATCACGGTTCAGAAAGAATTATCGAGACTCCGATATTCGGTGGAGGTCGTAGAAACAATGACTACGGCCCGGGGTTCTACTGTACTGAAAGCAAGGATCTCGCCATCGAATGGGCAGTCTCCGAGCAGAAGAACGGATTCTTGAACCGTTATCTTCTGGATACAGAATGTCTGAAGACTCTCTATCTCAACGGTCCGGATTATACAATTCTCAATTGGATGGCCGTTCTTCTTGGGCATCGGATTTTTTCGTCTGCAACTCCAAATCTCGTAAAAGCAAAAAATTATCTTATCGACAATTTCGCTGTCAACGTGAATGCATACGATCTGGTAATCGGATACCGGGCGGATGATTCATATTTTGATTTTGCTGAGGCATTTCTCAATAACTCAATTACGGTCAACCAGCTTTTCTCTGCAGTGAAGCTCGGTAATCTCGGCGAGCAGATTGTCCTGAAGTCAGAGTTTGCGTTTTCAAACCTCGCATTTGACGGTTTCGAGATTGCTGACTGGACAAAATTTTTCAGTCGTAAAATTGAGAGAAACAACAATGCCAATATGATGTATCTTAACATTCTCGAAGAAGATGATGACGGGTTATATATACAGGAAATTATAAAGGGGAAGATTACGAATGAAGATGAACGCATACCCAGAAATTTATGTTCATAAAGCCCAGACCGTTCTCGGCGACTGCTTTGACTATGCTTTAAATGTCTGTTCGTATAATCCGGATGATTTTCTTTCTGTTTTTGTTTCCTCGAATATAAGCAGATGTATGGAATGTGGTAACCCGAAATATGTCGTAGGAATGAGCGGAATTGAGCTTCTGATGTGTATTATCCATGAAGCTACGGGGAAGTATGTCGATATCGCTGATGTTGACAGGTTTTTCCGTAGTCCTCAGTACTGGATAGGCTGGGCGACGGCATATTATCAGTGGTATTCGGCAAGAACCTACAAGGAGATTTTCTCTGCTCTTCCCTACTCTTCTCTTCTGGCAGTCTATCCTTCTCTCCATGAAGCTGATATCTCCAGATTCGTTGATGTCTGCGACTGTGTTATCGAAGGACAGCATAAGGAGACGCATCTGAAGACTCTGAGAAAAGCCAGAGGACTGACGCAGGCTGAACTTGCCCGGGAAAGCGGTGTCAGTCTGAGATCAATTCAGCTCTACGAGCAGCGCGTCAAGGACATTAACAAGGCATCCTGCATTTCTATCTTCAACCTCGCAAAGGTTCTTTCCTGTGATATCGAATACCTTCTTGAGAAATAATTATAATGTCCATTTTTTCAATCGTAAGATCTTCAATTCGCATGAATTCTCTAGTGTTGTTCGTAACGAGAATATAGTCTCTTGATTTTGCCTGTCCTGCGATAAGCACCTCAAGGGGTTCGATTGGGGGTCCCTTTCTTTCAAGTTCTGCTCTAATCTTCCCCTATGTTTCAGCATCATGTGCCTCAAAAGGTACAATTTCAAACTTGACCGGAAATATTGCAAGCGCAAGCCTGTTTCGATTTATATCCGGGCTTTTTTAAATCTAAAAGAATTTAATTTTCGTTAAGACGGGAAAAAGAGAGATTGATTATCACCCATCGTGATTCTAGAATGATGACGAAATAAATATTCGAGGATAAAAATGAGAAAAACATTGATTGCAGTATCTGCTGCCCTTCTTCTGTGTCTCTTCTGTGTTTCCTGTACAACGGTTAAAAAGACCGGGGCAGCAGAAACGACAGAAGGAAGATGGGTAATTGCCATCTACACGAAGGAAGATGCCCAGGCATACAGTGCCGGTAGTGGCGAGAAGGAAAATCTTGATACAAGCTGGATCTATTTTTCAGACGGTACATTCGTGCAGTTTGCCGAATTTAATGACACTCTGCTCCTCTTCAGTAATGGAACATATGCCCTTAATGAAGGTGGTGACTTCATCGAAGAAGAAGGTGAAGATGCAGTCTACCTCACCATCAAGCGCAGCCAGAAGTACCAGAACGGAGCTTTGAGCGGCTATTCGTCGGAACATACATACAACCTCGGAACACTCGGCTTTGAACAGATTTATGCCTATGAAGATGGAGGAAAGAAGATTGAGGCAGTATTCTACGGCCTTGATAAGCAGCTTCTTGTCGAAGAGGACGGAGATAAGGAAATGCTTGATACTGTCTGGCTCTATTTTGATGATATGACATTCGAGCAGTATGCTGTCGTCGACGGAATAATGACTCTCTTCAGCACAGGCGACTATGTTTTTGAGGACGGAGGAGATTTCATCTATGAAGAAGCGGAAGATAATTTCGGTGATATCACAATCAGCCGTCATCAGAAGTATTCGATTTCCGACGACTCTCTCTCGCCCTACGAGTCTGTTCATACCTACGATCTGAAATCGCTCGGTTTCGTTCAGCTTTTCAGTCCTGAAATGTAGTAGCAGCAAAGACTAAACATGAGGCCCGGACGGATTCGGGCCTTTGTTATCAATGAATCCGTGGCGGATTTTCTGCATTCCGATATTGCATCTGTAGACAGGTTCTTCAGTAATTCTAAGTGTTACTGCTTAATAGAAATGTCCAATAGTTGCTCAGTAATTTTGTCCCTCGATGAGGGCTTTTTTTAATGTCGGAATCTATGTGAATGGAGATGAAGTCTGTTATAGTTAGGGAAAAAGTTCAAAAAAAAGGAGGTTGGGAGTCTCTGAATATGCACTGCTACGCTGTTTAGACGACACCCTGAACCTGTATGAAAATCATAAGAGAATACAGCATTTACTTCAATAGCATCACCCTGTTTTTGTAATTACGGCCGGTGCCGATTTTCTTTCGAAGTCGGGTCTGAAGCTCTACGACAGTAGAAGCGGAATATGTGCGTCTGGGAGTTCATAACGAAGGAGTTGAAGCTATATGCAGCTGATATAAATTGACAGCTACCTATTTATCCGATATCAACTTAAAGTTGATCAATATTACCGAAATATGGTGTTTTGTTGCTCAAATTTGATTAGTTAACCACAAGAAGTGTCATACAGACTGGTGTACTTGTGTTGTATTTTCCTCGGTTACCTCAAAAGGTGCGGCATGACTTTTGTGACTGCCGACATGAATTCTCTCTCTATTTCCTCAACCTCCACTCCCGATACCTCATACTCAGCCTTGAGGTATTCGAAGTACTCTTTCCCTCTGTTGTAGCGGAAGACGCTGTCGAGGTCTGCTCTTGTATTCTCCGTCAGCCTCTCTTCAAAGTGGTTGATTATCCAGCAGACGTCATAGAGATACTCAAGTCCGCCGTAGACGAAGAGATTCGTTCTTGCTTCCATGAAAATATTCTCGATATCGTTCGCATTCACCTCGCATCTTCTCTTTATGCTGTCGGTAATCGTAATCGTCTTCTTCCTTTTCGTTATCCCCTTCTCTTCCAGGAACTTAAGCCACTTCAGCATGTATTCCTTTTCCACTGTTGAAGATATTCTCTCCCATTCGTTCTCGTTTTTTGTTTGTCTGAATGCAAATACGTACTCGAAGAGTGTTCTGTCGAATCTCCTGTCGTCGTCGAGGTAGTCGAACCGCATCCCCGATGCTGTCGGATAGTCACCGTAGTCGAGGAGGTCCGCTATTGCCCTTATATGGTTGGCGACGTTGTAAATTCCTCCGAGTTCCCTGATATATATGTCTCTCTCTATCCCCTTCTCCTTCAGTATCGAGTCATCAGATTCATGGAGAGTGAGCTTTAGCCGGTTGAGAGACGAGCTGTGCCAGTCTCCCGTAGTGTCGAGAGAACAGGGGATGTTGAGTGCGAATATGCCGGAGATATACTTCATGATTGCATTATACAGTATCGGGAAGAATTACGGGCAAATGGATTAACAACCTTTGACAGTATCAGATGGCATTTTGGTCGGAGATGAGCATAGCTATATATCCTCAGGAAAATTGAAGATATCGATGATAACAGCCTTTAATTTCCGGCTTGTTTGTTCACCTGGATGGAAGTATTACTCGAGCTGGAACTCGAGAATCGGAGAAGATTGTGATATTTTCGTGTTGTAGACGTTGTTGTACGTGTTGAACTGGCAGGAAACGAGAGCGTAGACTTTAACCGCATATATGTTGCCGACTGAATAATCTACAGCTTCCTCCCCTTCATTAAGAGCTGATCTTTTAAAGTCTTCCGAGTTGTAGCGTTTTATTGAACGAACTATGTCATTGCCGTCCTTATCATAAAGCACAAGCGTGTTGTCGTCGGTATTGATGCTGAGTTTGAATTCCGTTACCGTTTCGGGAGATACATTCAGAGATACGAGACTGAGCTGATAGACCCCGTATGTCTTCTTAGAGTCGCCGGAACCTTCTGAATAGGTTGCTATCGCCTCACGTTGTTCCGTCTTGTCTTCGATGATCTGTCCGCCTGTTTCACTGCAGTAATTCGTGTTCAGAGCGGAAATTGCACTTGAAAATTTGGATGACTGGGAAGATTCACCAATCGTATAGAAGAAATAGAGAGTCGGAGAACCGTCTCTCAGTTCGTTTATGAGTGTTTGTGAGAGTCTTACTGTAAACTTTCCGTCTTTGTCGCTTGATGTTGATATGCTCACATCACTCGAGGACGGAACGTAGATGTTCGGTATTCCGCAGGAGACTGTAAAAAGAACGAGGGCAGTGATAATGATGAAATGAATGATTCTCCTTTTCATCGACCACTACCCTCCTCTGTTATAATTAGAGTTGCTTTACAGATAATCAGTTCTGTGCATTGAGCTGGCTTACCCTGCTCTTTGCAAGCTTTGCGTATTCGCTTCCGCTTTCCTCGAATTCACCCACGAGCTGTTCGTAGATGGAGATTGCGAGAGCCTTGTCTGAAGACTCGGTAAGGCGCGCTGCATTAAACAGGGCGCGGGAAGCGTAGATTCCTTCTGTTCCGTAGACTGAGAATACCTCGTTGTAGAGAGCAAGTGCACCCTCTGCATCTCCGTTTGACTCGAGAGCTGCAGCTTCACTCATTAGAGCGACCTGGCCGAGGTATGTATCCTTCTGTGAAGAATAGACTGCAGCATACTTTTCTGCTGCCGCTGCATACTCGCCGTCTTCGTAGTCGATTTCAGCAAGGATGAGTTCGGCCTTCGCACCTGCATACTTCTTGAGACCTGCGCTGGCCACGAGAGCCTCTGCGTCTGACTTCACTGAAGCGAGCTTCTCAGCATAGCCTTCTGCATCGGCATCCATGAGCTGGTATTCATCATAACCGGTTTCGAGGGAAGCCAGAGCCGTATCTGAAGAGGAAGCACTCTTGTCTGTTACCAGAGTAATAACAACTGCTGCGATTATTGCAACGACTGCTACAGCGATTGCGGCAATGATTACATTTCTGTGTGTTGCAATCCAGCCTTCGGTCCTGTTGACCATGATTTCGCTTGCAGTCAGTTCCTTCTTTACTTTCTTTGCCATTATTATTCCTTCGAGAAAGCGGAGTAATTCAACTCCGCTCTCCCTAGATATTCAACTCAAGATGCTCAGTTCTTCTTCAGAATCTCTGCGAACGGATTGTATGTGTCGTCATCTTCCTTTGTATCTGCCATGTACTTTGCCATTTCAGATTCCATGCTTCTCTTCTTCATCTCCTTGATGGAGAGTCCGAGCTTCTCAGCCTTCGGATTGATGTCGATTACCATAGCAGTGATGGGCTGTCCGATCTTTTCCTTGTAGCTCTCGAGTACGGAATCCTTGTATTCCTCATCCGGTCCGACAAGATTGAACTTGCTGATGAGACCTTCGATGTCACCGAGAACCTTGACGAACACGCCGAAGTCGGCAACAGAGGAAACTGTACCGGTAATCGTGGAGAACTTCGGATATTCCTTCTGGAGTGTCTGCCACGGGTTGCCCGAAAGCTGCTTGACGGAGAGCTTGATTCTCTTGTTCTCCGGCTCGACCTTGCTTACCTGGACTTCGATTACATCGCCTTCCTTGCAGAACTGGTCCATGCTCTTGAGCTTCTTCGTCCATGAAACATCGTCCATGTGCAGGAATCCGTCGATGCCGTCTTCAAGGTTGATGAATGCACCGGTGTTCGTGACCTTCACGACAGGAGCCGAAAGAGTCTTTCCGACGGGGAATCTCTCGAGGATTGTGTCCCACGGGTTTTCCTCAAGCTGCTTGAGACCGAGAGAAACTCTCTTGTGGTCGAGGTCCCATCCGAGAATCTTCGCCTCGACTACATCGCCGATCTGGCAGAAATCCTTGGGGTTGGTGATCTTCTTCGTCCAGCTGAGTTCGCTGACATGTGCCAGTCCCTCGATGCCGGGTTCGATCTCAATGAAGATACCGAAGTTTGCAATCTTCGTGACGGGCTTCTTGACGACGTCGCCGATCTGGTACTTCTGATCGAATGTCGACCAGGGATCGGGCTCCATAGCCTTGAGAGAGAGATTGATCTTCTGTGTCTCGGGGTCGATGTTGATCAGCTTGAGCTGGATGATCTGACCCTTCTTGACGAAATCCTTAGGTCTTGTTACGTGTCCCCAGGACATGTCGTTGATGTGCAACAGTCCGTCGAAGCCGCCGAGGTCGATGAATGCGCCGAAGGATGTGAATGACTTCACGACACCCTGTACGACATCGCCGACATGTGCTGTCTCGAAGAACTGCTGTCTGTTCTCTGCAATCTTCTGCTCGAGATATTCCCTTCTGGAAACTACGCTCTTGAGCTTTGTTCCGTTGTGGAACTTGTCGATGATGAAGAAGTCCGTCTTTCCGATGAGTTCCTCGGGGTTCTCGACTCTTACGACATCAGCCTTGCTGAGCGGGCAGAATCCCTTGTAGTCTGCGCCTAAATCTACTTCATAACCACCCTTGATTGTCTTGACGAACTTGCCGAGAACGGGTGTCCTATCTTCACTGGCCTTTCTGAGAGCTTCAGTCTTTTCCTTTGCTTCCGCCCTCTTCTTCGAGACTACTACCTGACCGCGACCATTGTCGAGCTTCAGGATAGTCAAAGCTACCTTGTCTCCGACTTTCGGGAGTTCAATAAACTCATCAACTGGAACTTGTCCCTCTGACTTGTAGCCGATGTCAACCAGGACAGTCTCGTCATTTGTCTGTACTACAGTACCGGTTACGATCTGACCGACTTCTAATTCTGGAATTGACATTAGATGCGATTCTAAGTATGACTGCATCTTTGATTCCTTTTCCATGCCATTTTCTCCTACAACTAAATTACCACGCTCAATGCTTTTGCATAGCAGTGTAAACTTTCGCACAAACAGAATCCATAGTCAAGTTGGTGGTGTCAATATAAATGGCATTTTTTGCCATTTTGAGTGCACCTACGGCCTTTTCCATGTCATTTCTGTCTCTTTCCCTGATTGAAGCAAGGACTTCCTCGTAACTCATACCTTTCTGTTCTGCAACTCTCCGCCTTGCTCTTTCCTCAGCCGTGGCATCGAAATAGAACTTGTATTCGGCGTCGGGGAATATGACTGTCGTCGTGTCCCTGCCTTCTGTCACGATATTCATCGTTCCCGCAAGCACTCTCACTTCGGCTGTGACCTTCTCCCTGAGCCTCGGGTCGGAGGAAACGGGAGAGACGTATCTGTCGACCTCGGGGGTGTGAAGCCTGCTCTCTGCATTGACACCGTTGATGCAGATGTTTCCGTTCTCGACTGTTATCTTCGTGTCTTCTGCGGTATTGAGTACGCTGTCGCGGTCGAGGGGGTCGAGACCTCTCTCAATCTGCGCGAGCGTGTATGCCCTGTAGAACGAGCCGGTATTGAGAAAGTACCATCCGAGCTCGTGAGCTATTCTCCTTGCTATCGTGCTCTTTCCGCTCCCTGCGGGCCCGTCGATTGCTATGACCATCAGCTGTTCCCCCTTTTCTTCCTTATTTCGACCTTCTGCCTGATTTTGTTCGGCTTTATCTCCCTGGAGTTGTTCTTTCCGCTGAGGAGTCCTTCGACCTCCTCCTTCGTGAGATTCCTCCATTCTCCCGGCTGCATGTCTCCCAGCTCAACGCATCCGATCCTGATACGTGTCAGTGACTTCACGTCGTAGTTGAGGTAGCTGAAGATCTTTCTTATCTCCCTGTTCTTTCCTTCCGTCAGAGTTACCCTGATGAAGTCCTTTGTCCTCGGCATGAGGTCGTAGCGCTTTATCCTGTAGGGAATGTTCATGTCGATGTAGATTCCGTCGAGGGCTCTGTTGAGGTCATCGAACTCCACATTCCTGTTGAGTTTCACGATGTATTCCTTCTCGATCTCGTACTTCGGGTGCATCATGCGGTTTGCAAAGTCACCGTCGTTCGTGAAGAGGAGAAGTCCCGTCGAATCCTTGTCGAGTCTTCCGACGTTGAAGAGGAGATTGTTGTCCCTTATGTCTATGAGGGACCTCGCATACCTGTCCTCGTTGGGGTCGTAGTTCGTGCATACGTAGCCGCGGGGTTTGTTGAGGGCTATGTAGTACTTCTTCTCGCTGAGCTCTATCGTCTCCCCGTCGACCTGGACTATATCGTCCTCTGTCACCTTGAAGCCCATTTCCTTTATCGTTCTGTTGTTGACCATGACGCGGCCCTGTGCAATGAGGTCCTCGCTTGCGCGGCGTGACGCAACTCCGCACTTAGACATATAGGCCTGGAGCCTCATCGGGAATAATGTGTTTTCGTCAGACATCTTCGAATAAATCTCCTTCGCTTTCCTTCATGAACTTGAGTCTGTCGGCTTCGCTGAGCTTCGGAAGATCCGCTATGCTCCTGAGCTTGAACTCGTACAGAAACTTACGTGTGGTGCAGTACAGACACGGATGTCCCGGCCTGTCCGCCCTTCCGTTTACCTTTATATAATCACGCTCTCTCAGAAGGCGTACTATGCTGTCGGACTGTATTCCCCTTATCTTGTCGATTTCGGCCCTAGTGATGGGCTGCGAATATGCGACAATGGAGAGTGTCTCGAGAGCGGCGCGTGAGAGCCTTCTGTCGACCTTGCGGCCGTAGCTCTGCCTGAGAGCCGGGTACAGTTCCGGCACGGGCTGGAATGAATACATCTCCTCTTCCTCGAGGAGCATGAGGCCGCTGTTACGCTCCGTACAGTTCTCCCTTAGCTCCCTGAGGGCGTCCGTTATGTCCTCTTCCTTCACTCCGCTGAGAGCGCTTATCCTCTCCATGCTCAGCGGTGTGTTCTCGATGAAGAGCACGGCCTCCACGAGTTTTGCTTCGTCACTGAGTTTACTCTCACCAGTCATCGTCGTCTCCCAGATCCACGTCGTCCTCCTCTCCGGTGAATTCCACTTCTTCCTTCCCCTCTTCCTCTTTCTCTTCCCTTTCGGCTCTCTTTTCGGATGCGAGGTCGTCGAGGTTCATTTCCGCTTCCTTTGTAAGAATCGAGAAGTCCTCGCTGTCTCCGAGGTCCTCCTTCTCGTATTCGTCCGCTTCTCTGTCGTACTCGTCCGCGAGCCTGGGGTCCCAGTCGATGGGACGCTTCGTAATGAATATTCTTCCCCACTGGCTGTCCTGCCGGAAGAGAACCGTGTGATCCTTCGCGGCTTCGAGAATGGAGAGGAATGCACATATTACATGAAGGGGGTTGGTGTAATCAACAATGAGGTCCTCGATTGTTATCTCTTCCTTTTCATCGAGTAGTTCGCTCATGAGAGCCCTCTTCTCCTTGACGGAGACACTCTGATAGATGTTGAAGATCTTGCTCGGCGGAGTCTTTGCAAGTATCGAGGAGAACGTCTTCATCAGGTCCGTGATGTCGACTCCCTGGAAGAGCTCCTTGTCCTCGAAGGGAATTGCGAAGAGATTCTCCGGCCTGTCGAAGTACAGTCTTCCCCCTTTGTCGACTCCCGTGAGAAGGTCGGTGTATCTCTTGAACTTCTGGTAGTCGATGAGTCTGTCGACGAGGTCCTGCCTCGGGTCCTCGTATTCCTCGTCAAGCTGAGTCTCCTGCGGCAGCAGCAGCTTCGTCTTTATGTATATGAGCTCGGCTGCCGTCCTGTAGAAGTCCGCAAGGTCCTCGATATCTGTCCTGTTCTCCTCGATGTACTGTAAAAACTGCTCGGTTATGAGAGATATCGGGAGATCGTATATGTTCGCATCGTTCTTGCTGATGAGATACAATAAGAGGTCCAGCGGTCCGTCGAAGTCCTTCCTGTCAGTGAGTATCCCCGGAACATGGAAGCTCTTCTTCTCCTTTTTATCGAGTATTGCATCAAACGTATCAGCCATATGCTCCGATTATATTAGAAAGACGGCAGTCGTTTCTAGATAACCCGGTTAAACAGGTACAGGCTGAAAAAAACTGCCACCCCGAGGTGACAGCATTGATTGTTGATTCAGAATAATCAGAAAGCGTATGTGCATCCGACGTACGGGCGTACGAAGAAGCTTGTGGACTTGTAGCTATAAATTTCTGTGTCGTTGATCTTGAGGGTCTTTCCTTCGAGAATCTTTGCATTATTCGTGAAGAGCCATGCGACTGTGCATCCGAAGTTGATGTCGATGTTCTTTGCAATATCATAGGAAAGCTCTGCACCGGCATTGAAACCGAATGCAAAGTTCTTTGTGTATTCGTTTTCATCACTGGATGAATACTTTGAAATATAACCGCTAACGATTTCAACACCTGCAAGTCCGGAAAGAGAAAGAGTATCGCTGAGTGCAACGGAATACTTTGCGTCGAGAGCAGCGTCGATGTATGTTCCGGATTTCTCCGTGCCGATTTCTTCCTTGTCGCTGTCTCCGGTCTTAGCCTTTGCCTGGCCTGCAAACATGAGACCGAACGAAGCCTTTACTCCGAAATATTCGTTGAAGTCATATTCAGCTGTAAGATTAGCCGCAAAACCGTTGTTATAAAATTTTCTGACGAGTGAATCACTACTCTTTAATTTCAGTGTCCTTGTAGACTTTACTACATCGAAACCCCAGCCGAGCTCAGCGCCGACCTTGACGCCGACTTCCTTAGCACTTACTGCAGTAACTGCGATTGCGAGAACGAGCAGAACTGCCAAAACTTTCTTTTTCATTTCTATTTTCCTTTGTCCTGAAAAGAGACACCTTCAATGTAGTGATACAGAGAGGTGTCGTCAATCGCTGTGTGTGATGATTTTTCAAAATTCGACAGTTGTCCGGATTTTGAATATATTTGTCATTCACTGTCCTTAGTGTCTTCCGTCTTCTCTTCCTTCTTCGGGAACATCTTCTCCCTCACCAGGGAATCGATCTGGGAAGTGAAGTCCGGGTTCTGCCTGAGATACTCGAGAGTCCTGTCCCTGCCCTGTCCGATCTTCTCGCCGTTATATGCAAACCATGCCCCCGATTTCTCGATGATGTCGTACTTGACGGCTGCGTCGAGAAGTGAGCCCATCTTCGATATACCGGTTCCGAACATGAGGTCGAGTTCGCACTTCTTGAAGGGAGGCGCGACCTTGTTCTTCACGACCTTCACTCTCACTCTGTTCCCGGTGAGCTCGTCTGCATTCTTTCCGATTGATTCGATACGTCTCACATCGAGTCTTACGGAAGCATAGAACTTGAGTGCGTTACCGCCAGTGGTGGTCTCGGGGTTACCGAACATGACGCCGATCTTCATTCTTATCTGGTTGATGAAGATGATTGTCGTGTTTGACTTCGCGAGAATTCCGGTGAGCTTTCTCAGAGCCTGCGACATGAGCCGGGCCTGGAGACCTACGTGACTGTCGCCCATGTCTCCTTCGATTTCGGCCTGGGGTGTGAGGGCTGCGACAGAGTCGACAACGACGATGTCGATTGCACCGCTTCTGACGAGGCGCTCCGTTATCTCGAGAGCCTGCTCGCCGTTGTCGGGCTGGGAAATCCAGAGATCGTCGATGTTGACGCCGAGGTTCTTCGCATATACGGGGTCGAGTGCGTGTTCTGCATCGATGAATGCCGCGATGCCGCCGGCCTTCTGGCATTCGCTTATCGCGTGGAGAGCCAGCGTCGTCTTACCCGAGGACTCGGGACCGTAGATCTCGATTATCCTTCCCTTGGGGTATCCTCCGACTCCGAGTGCCTCATCGAGGAGAATCGACCCCGACGGGATTACGTCGACATCGAGTACGTCCTTGTTGTCTCCGAGCTTCATCAGCGAGCCCTTGCCGAATTCCTTGTCTATCTGAAGCCTTGCCGCTTCAAGGGCTTCCCGTCTTCCGTTTTCCGTACTGTTGTCATTAACTGTGTTCTTTGCCATAAATTTTTTCCTCTATACTTATATAGGTCAAAAACCCCCTGAAAATGTCAAAATATTCCGGCTATTTCTGAAAAATGAATGTTTCAGGTCCGTCGTTCGTGTATTTTATCATCATGTGGGCCCCGAAGACACCGGTTTTCGTGTCGATTCCGTTTTCTCTCAGGATTTCCACCGCCCTGTTGTAGAATGCTTCGGCCTCCGCACCGGGCATCGCCGTGTCGAAGGACGGGCGGTTACCCCGCGAGAGGTCGGCAGCGAGCGTGAACTGGCTGATTATCATGACACACCCCGTGCGGTCGAGAATCGAATCGGTCATCTTCCTGTCGTCCGGTCCCCGGTAGATTCTGAGTCTCAGTATCTTCTCGATGAACGGACGTATTTCATCCATCGTGTCACCCTTCTCCACTCCGTAGTAGATGAGAAGGCCCTTCTCCATTTCGCTTATAAGCTTTCCGTCCACCGTGCAGGAGGCATCAGAGACTGTCTGTATTACCGCTTTCATCTATTATCTCATATATCTCGTTGACGAACTGGGGCTTGTTCGGGGAGGAAAAGAAGCTCGTTCCCATTACAGCCAGCGTAACGCCCGCGTCGTAGAGAGCCTTTATGTTTGTCTTTCCCACTCCTCCGTCGACCTCTATGTTATAGGTATATCCTTCCTCGTTTCTTCTGAGATCCAGTTCCCTTATCTTCTTGAGGGTGTTCGGAATGAACTTCTGTCCGCCCCACCCGGGATTGACTGTCATGACAAGGACGTAGTCCACCTCCTCTAGGACGCTCTCGATTGCGCTCACGCTTGTTCCGGGATTTATCGCGACTCCCGCACTGACTCCGGCTGATTTTATCATGGAGATGCATCTTTCTAGATGTCTCGTCGCCTCCTGATGGACGGTGATTATGTCGCTTCCCGCCTCGATGAAGGAGGAGATGAAGTTCTCCGGCTTCTCTACCATCAGATGTGTGTCGAAGATGAGGTCACTCGTCTTCTTGAGGTCCCTTACGAACTGGGAACCGAAGGTGATGGGAGGAACGAAGTGTCCGTCCATGACGTCAAGGTGTACGTAGTCGCATCCCGAGTCGCTTATCTGCCTGAGTGTGTCGTGGGCATATGAGAAGTCGGAAGCGAGTACGGATGGCGAAATCGATAACTGTTTGCTGCTCATAGTGGGAATTATAGGAGGAGGGAGATTTTTTTGCTACTCTTGTATTTCCAATTGTCGCTCTGTTTCTTCACCGCATCTTAACCGGTTCCCGACAATTTTCATTACATATTTTGTTTGATTTTAAGAATTTTTGTGTTATATTATCTTCAGTCAGAGAAAAGGAACTTCCGAGCAGCATCTGCCCGGGATTTCTTTTTTTGTCGGACGGATATCTAGGTAAAGAGGTGTAACGATGATAGACCTTAAAGTATTACTGCAGGAAGAAAAGGGACTGGGCAAGAACCCGTATTACTCATATAAGGTATCTTCGCTGGAAGATATCAACAGCTCCATTCTGGCAATGAAGAAGGTGGAGACGAAGGAAAGTCTGAGGCAGGACGCCATCAGCATGGAGTACGAGAATCCCGATTCCATCGTCCTGAGTTTCGTCGCGGGAAGAATCAATCTCCTTCTGAATCCCCATGAGGCTCAGATAAGGCTCAACAACCTCATGAACACGTTCCATGACAAGCGCAACTACGACTGCGCCGAGTTCATCGCAAAGACGATTCTCATGACTGCGGAGACTCCGAACCCTCTGAGGGTACTCGGGGAGATTGCAGAGTCCAGAGGAAACGAGAGCGACAGGTGGTCGTACTACGAGCGTTACGTCAGATGCAACAGCAATGATACGGACATCATCATCCTCGTTGCCGACAACTACGAGAAGAACGGCGACAGAAAAAGCGCAAGGGGCTTCTACCAGAGAGCTCTCAACCGTCTTCTCGTCACTCCCGACGACAGCAAGATCCAGGACACCTTTGCCAAGCTTCTGAAGAACGACACGTCCGATTACTCGTTCTACTCGACGTATCTCTCGAAGCTCGGAAAGACGACGCTTGCCCTTAGCCTGGCAAAGCTTCTTCTCGACTACCTCTATGCCGAGAAGGCTTCCTTTACCTCCGAGACTACGGGACTCCAGAAGAGGAAGAACATCGATAACATAATCGACGTGATACGCACTATCCTCAGTATAAACAGCTCCGACGAGGAGACGAGAGCAAAGCTCCAGGCAGTCCTCAGGGAGCGCTACGGCAAATCCTCGCGCTACGAGGAGTGCTCGAAGAAGTTCGACGTCACGAAGGCTAATACGGACCCGATAAAGGCTCTCGACGAATTCCAGAAGAACATCGCATACAGCAAGAACACATACGTCCTTCAGAATGCTACGAAGAAGGTCGGTCTCATCACCGATGTGTCTCAGCAGGGGCTTCTTACTGTAAAGTTCTCCTCCCGACCCGGAGATGAAGTGAGAATCAACATCTCCAACGCGATGCTGAGTCTCACCGCCCTCCCCTCGGGTGACATCAGGGCAATCAAGAAGGGAAAGAAGGCCGAGGTCATTAGGGACAAGATCTACGGCGAGGGAGGATTCGACTGGCTTCTTGTCACGATGCTGCTCTCGTCCCCGAACAAGTCCTGCCAGATCAAGGACATGAAGGAGGAGCTCGTTCCATCCGTCCTGGGGGAGAAGGAATGGGACAATGTATCGAAGCAGATCAAGAACCTTGCACTTGTCAATCCCTATATAGACATAATCAACAAGAACACATTCCACCTCAGGGACTACCCTTCGACAAGGGAGGAGAGAATCTACGAAACCTTCATCGGTTACAAGGATTTCTCGAAGAGAGTCGTGTCTATCATCGAGGCATCTGAGGACATGATCGACCTCAGGTCCGATTCCTTCCTCGAGATGGTTTCCTACTTCTCATCCTATCTCAAGGACGAGAGGAACACGATTGCCACAAGGATCGAGGCGCTTCTCGTTGTAGAGATGATGGGCGAGAAGGACGTTCCCGTGCAGGCTGAGCTCTCCTTCAGCGAGCTCTACAGCCCCCTCTCTCTCGTCGAGAAGAAGGGTGTCTACGAGAACCTTTCCTGCAAGGCAACTAAGAAGGCATACATCGATCTCGTGTCATCTACTGACAAGAAGGCCTACGACGTGCTCGAACTCATATTCCCCGTCAATCCGACGAAGGAGCTCATGAAGAAGATGGAGGCCGTCAACAGTAAGAAGTTCGGCGACTACATGGCACGCGCCCTCTCGGACTACAAGAACAACCTCATTGCCTACTGCTTCTTCGTTGAGACGGGTGTCACGAAGGCCGACCTGAAGAGCTGCAGAATAAACCAGGATGACTTCATCCTCTCTCTTCTCAACTGCCTCTCCTTCCTCTATTCCTCGTACTCCGAGGACAGACAGAGAAAGGCCGTAAGGGACTACCTCATAACAGACGGCAACCTCCAGAGCTACCTCGGGACTGCTTCCGAGGACCAGTTGAGGAAGCTTGCCTCACACCTTGTGTGGAACGCGGGTATTACAGATAAGGAGAAGGATGATTACAAGGCTCTCATTCTCTCACGGTTCCCCTCCTTCGACTTCGGTGAGAAGACTGAGGAGGATGAGACTCCCGTTGAAATCAGCGTCATGAGAGGCTTCATGTGCACGAAGGCAAGCTTCGAGAAGAAGCAGGCCGAGCTCATCGACATCAAGGAGAAGCAGATTCCGTTCACTCTTCATGAAATCAAGGTTGCAAGGGAACTGGGAGACCTCAGGGAGAACAGCGAGTACCAGTATGCAAAGGACCACAAGGTCTTCCTCGACAGAGAGTACGAGAAGCTTGCAAACGAGCTCAGCTCAGTCAGGATCATGACCATGAACGATGTTCTGGAAGGCCGTGTCGGCTTCGGAACGAAGGTGTCTTTCAAGGACGTTAAAACAGGTGAGACGAAGAGCTTCCTCTTCTTCGGACGCTGGGAGAGCGATCCGGACAACGGAGTCATCGACATCAACGCCCCCGTCGGCCAGTGCCTCATAAACCATTCGGTCGGAGACGAAGTCGAATTCAACTCCGGCTCGGTAAGCACTACCTACATAATAGAGTCCATCGAGAAGGTCAGCTTCTGATTCCACGGCTCCCGGAAACGGGGGCCTTATAATTGGGCTGATTCACTACACTTTTTTCGCTATATTTTTATGATTCTGTATTCTGGAACAGCCACAAGGCGGAATTTCCTGTAGTTGGATGAAAATTTGAAGCAGCGTGGTCCTGTTCCGGAATACAGTCAAACATTTAAATCTTTATCTTGCTTTTGATTTTTCCCCGAACAGGTATTTATCCTTCAGTACAGCTCAGATGCCTCTCAGCTCTCTTCCGTGCCGTAATCCCCATCTCAGGGAGGGGACTGACTCTTGGATCGAAGATATTTTCGCTGTCTGTAAAGGCTCTGAAACTTATTCCCGTTATGATTTACAAACATTTTACCTTTTTCCATCTTTACAGAGTTGTGGTATGGACAGTAAGTGAATTAAAATAATCAAGAGGGTTATAAGAAGCATGGAAGAGAAGAAAGAGCATCTGCCTGTATTCGGTATCGGGCCGTTCTACATCATCACGACGAGTCTCGTGACCATAGCTGCGATGGTGCTCAATTACACTGTTCCCGCCATAGCAGAAGGTCAGCTTCAGAACAGTACAGTTGTTCTCACATTCTACTTCTTCGGCGTCATCTTTGCTGTCGAGGGAATCTATTTCATTCTCAGGGCAATGTTCGGACACAACCGTATCTACGACTACATAATGGCGAACAGACTCTGCACTACCGGCGTCTACGCAGTCGTACGCAACCCCATCTTCAGCGGCGTAAACCATATCTGCGGAGGAATAATCGTATTCATGCATAACTGGTATCTGTTCCCTCTGGGGTTCTTCTCCTGGGTCTATCTGACGATTACAGTTAAGAACACCGAGGAGAAGTGGCTGACTGCTCTTCACGGAGACGAATACCGAAGATACTGCCGTAAGGTGAACAGAGTCATCCCGAAGTTTCCCCGCTATTGATATTCACCAGTTATCACACGAGAGAAAAGAGCACGGTTTCAGCCGTGCTCTTATGTTACTCTTCCCGTCCGTAGTAACGCCTGAGGTATTCCCTCTTGAATTCCAGGAACCTGTTCTCCCTTATTGCCGTCTTTATTCTTTCGACGAAGTCATGAAGATACTGAAGGTTATGCTCCGTTGCGAGCATTCCGCCGAGCATCTCGTTGCATTTCACGAGGTGATGCATGTAGCCGCGTGAGTACTCTCTGCATGCCGTACACTGACATCCTTCCTGCAGGGGGCCCTTATCCATTCGGTATACCGCCTTCTTGAGAGTCAGAAGACCGTCGTCCGTGAACACTGCGCCGTTACGTGCGATGCGGGTTGCAAGTACGCAGTCGAAGAGGTCAATTCCGTTCTCGACGCAGTATAGAATGTAGTCGGGACTTCCGATTCCCATTACGTATCTGGGCTTCTCCTCTGTAATATACTGGGAAGTGTATGCCAGCATATCCCTGAATTCCTGCCAGCTCTCTCCGACGGATAGTCCTCCGATTGCTATTCCGGGGAAATCCATATCGGAAAGAGTAAGGGCGCTTTCCTTTCTCAGGTCCTCGTAGAAGTTCCCCTGTACGATTCCGAATAAGTTGCCCCTGAAGCTCTCGCCGAGTCTCTTTCTCTCCTCGAGGCTCCTCTCTGCCCAGAGCTTCGTGATTCTCCAGGCCTCCTTTGCCGCCTTGTAGTCGATCCTGGGTGGAGTACAGACGTCCAGGCACATTGCGATGTCGCTTCCGATAACGCGCTGTATGTTCACGACCTTCTCGGGGGTGAAGATATGCTTCGAGCCGTCGATGTGGCTCTGGAATGTCACTCCGTCGTCCCTGATCTTCCTGAGACCCGAAAGGGAGAATACCTGGAAGCCGCCGCTGTCCGTGAGGATGTTGCCGTCCCAGGAGGAGAAGTTATGGAGTCCTCCGTATTCCTCGAGTACCTCGAGACCGGGTCTGAGGTATATGTGATAGGTATTTGCCAGAATGAGCCTGTAGCCCATGTTCCTTACCGTGTCATGATAGATTCCCTTCACAGTACCGTTCGTGCCGACGGGCATGAATGCCGGTGTCTCCACGTCTCCGTGGGGAAGATGTACAACTCCTATTCTGGCTCTGCATTCAGTTGACTGCAGTTTCTTCGTGTAAATACCCATACTTAAACCCTCTTTCCGAATTCATTGATTACTGCCGCAAGCACTATCGTGGTTATCAGGGGCAGTACTACAGCCGCCCAGGGAGAGAATGCTCCCTGGTGAGCAAAGATCGAGAAGACCATGTCCGAAACATAATATACCACGGCAACGCAGAGTGATTCTATAACGGAGAAGAGCAGGACGTTCTTCTTGAGGTTATAGTCGAATGATGCCGAGATGCATAAAAGGAGGAGAATCGACAGGGGCTGGAAGAAGCGTCTGAGGTAATCCGTGCACTTCTCCTGCCATGCCTCCTTCTGCGTTGTCTTCAGAGTCGAGAGGTATGTCATTGCCCATTCGAAGTCCATTGTCTCCACGTTGATGTTCTCGGCCCTGAAGTAATCGGGGGACAGCGTGAAATCTGTCACGTCGAGTTCCGCTGCTCTTTCGAGTTCGAACTCCCCTTCAGCGTTTCTTGAATAGACTGTTGCGTTATATACCTTCCAGTACCCCGAGTCCTGGTAGTAGCCTTCGTCTGCTGTAATTCTTTCCAACAGTTCTCCGCTCTCTTCGTGGACGAAGATCGGAGAGACGATCCTCAGGTCGTATTCGGAGAAACGGCGTGTATAAACCACCCAGCCGTTATCGCTCTTGAGGACGATGTTTCTCGAGTCCTGGGTACTGGATGTACCGAAGAGCTCCTCGGAGAGCTGTGTCTTTTCGAGCTCGAGGTCCTTGATAACCGTCTCGGAAAGAAGAAAGCCGAAGGCCGTGAGAATTACGGCGAGTACGAAGACGGGGCGGCACATCTTCCATTTGCTTATGCCGGCATTGAGTATCGCAATACGCTCGTTATTCGCCGAGAGAGACGACTGGAAGTACGTTGCGCCGAACAGGAGAGATATCGAGAGGACCATGATGAAGTACTCGGGTATGCATAAGAGAGCATAGACGAGGACAGAGGAGAATTCGACTCCTCCGGTGATTATCGAGTCCATCTTCTGGAAGAGTTCGACTCCGGCAAGAATGAGGGAGAAGACGATGGTTGCGATTATACTCGTCCTGAGAATCGACGATACTATGTAGCGGCTGAGTGTCTTCATGCTCTGCCCTTCCTGTTACGGTAGATGAGTATGAGTGCGATTACCGCTATGAGAATGTCCGGGAGAAGTATCAGAACCGCCGGATTGAAGGATATGTCGAATATGAATAACTGGACTGCAAAGAGTGCATACCAGTATGCCACGGCGATGAGAATTGCGATGGCGAAGCCCGTGAGCTTGCCGTGCTTTACTCTCACTGCCGAGAGCGGAAGAGTCAGAAGCGTGAGAACGAAGCATGCAAGAGAGAGTGCATACTTCTTCGTGAGTTCGCTCTTGTAGTACTGACCGTAGAAGTTTATCGGGAGAGATCCCATGTAGAGTATGTTAATGAGGTTGTTCTCTATCGACTGCATATCGTAGGCGGAGAGGAAAGCATCGTCTTCTGAGGAGATGAGAGTGTCTGCAACGGAGAGAAGGTAGTTCTCCTTCTCTTCATAATATTCCTTTCTGTCTGCCCTCTGTTTTTCATTGCGTTCGTTTATCGTGACCATCAGGTCCTTGGAGGAGAGATTGACTGGACTCGTGGACGTGAGGGACGGAATCTGGGAGGAGAAATCTAGATAGAATGTCGCACTGTCGCTCTCGGCGTAGGCGTAGTTCGAGCTGTCGGATACGTCGCTTATGAGGAGTTCGGGACTCTCGAGCGTAAGAGCGTAGACGAAAAGGGACGGGTCTATCACTTCAAGCTCTCCCTTCGAGGAAATGACGGTCTTGTCGTAGTCGCTCTCGTCCTTTGTGAGAAGGACGATGTCTTCGATTGTGTTTCCGTCAGCCTTTCCGTTTGAGAGAACGACATTACCGACTGTATTGGTGCCGTTGCTTTCGATCTCCATCGTCGGCATTTCCGCCATCAGCACCGCAAGCTTGTCGCGGTAGATCACCGAGGTGTATGGCTGAAGTACATCGGATACGAGGAATGTGCAGAGAGAGAGTATCAGCGAAAGGATTATGAGCGGTAGATAGATCCGGTATCTTGAGAGTCCGAGGCTTCTCAGTGCCAGCAGCTCGTTCGAGGACGACATGTCGCCGAGTACCATCGAGGAAGCCGTAAGAGTCGCAAACGGGAATGTATATACGAGAAACTGCGGCATGTAGAGAAGAACCATCTCGAGCATTTCTCCGAGTGATATGTTCTTCAGAAGAATCTTCTGTACGAGCAGCAGTATCGAGTTTACGAAGAATATGACGAAGAAAAAGAAGAACGACACTATGAAGTTCTTCAGAAATTCCCTTGTTACGTATCGCGATAAGAGTCCCGACTGACTGGAAAGCATCTCTTCATTTCACTCCTGTCGAGCCGAAGCCTCCCATTCCTCTTTCTGTTGACGAAAGTTCGGCAGTCTCTCCGAATATTGCCTGAAGTACGGGGGAAACGACAATCTGTGCAATCCTGTCCCCGTCTTCGACGACAAAGGTATCACTCCCGAGATTGATGAGGTTCACCATGATTTCACCTCTGTAGTCGGAATCCACCGTACCGGGAGTATTGAGTACGGTTATTCCCTTTCTGAATGCGAGACCGCTGCGGGGTCTCACCTGGATTTCATAGCCTTCGGGAACTTCGGGAAAGAGACCGGTCGGGACAAGGGCGTGCTCACCCTTCTCTATCACGACCGGTTTCTCCACATGTGCCCTTATGTCGGCACCTGCAGAGCCTGCCGTTTCATATACAGGCAGGCTCACAGTATTATCTTTTTTCCTGAAAAGGACGGAAAGAGACATCAGTTGTCGCTGTTCTCCTTCTTTTCGCTTCTTTCGTTTCTATCGGATCTTTCTCTTCTCGGAGCGCGGTCTCTGTCGCGGTTGAAGGGCTTTCTTCCGTCGCGCGGTCTTCTGTCGTCGCGGCGTTCCCTTCTCTCGCCTCTGTCGCTTCTCTCCTTCTTCTCTCCGTCGTCTGAAGAGGAATCGGAAGAAGCATCATCACCTTCCGCATCCGGCTGAGCGTCGATGTAGGAGAGGTTGAGTCTGCCCATTCTGTCGATTTCGATGAGCTTGACATCGACTTCCTGACCGACCTGGAGAACATCGGTGACGTTCTTCACTCTGCCTCTAGAGAGCTTCGAGATATGACACAGACCTTCCTTACCGGGAAGAATCTCGATGAATGCGCCGAAGTCGACGATTCTCTCGACCTTTCCGTGATAGATCCTGCCTTCCTCGGGTTCTTCCACGATGGAGAGGACGAGCTTCTTGGCACTCTCTGCACATGCATTGTTCTTGCCGTAGATCATGACTGTTCCGTCATCATCGATGTTGATCTCCGCACCGCTCTGCTCTGCAACGCTTCTGATGGTCTTTCCGCCTGTACCGATGACAGCACCGATCTTGTCCTCGGGAACCTTGATTGTGAGAATCTTCGGAGCGAGTTCGCTGATTTCACTTCTGGGTGCGGGGAGAGTATCTGCCATGATGCCGAGGATGTGCATTCTGCCTTCCTTTGCCTGGTTGAGAGCCTTGCTCATAATCTCAGGTGTGACACCGGCGATCTTGATATCCATCTGGAATGCCGTGATACCGTCCTTTGTTCCTGCAACCTTGAAGTCCATGTCTCCGAGGTGGTCTTCCTCTCCCAGGATATCGGAAAGGATTACGTATCTCGAATAGTCGGCACCTTCAGTGATGAGTCCCATTGCGATACCTGCAACAGGCTTGCTGATGGGAACACCTGCATCCATGAGGGAGAGGCATCCGCCGCAGACTGAAGCCATTGACGAAGAACCGTTGGATTCCATGATCTCGGAGACGACTCTGACTGTGTACGGGAAATTCTCCTTCTTTGGAACGACTGCCTCCAGTGCACGCTGTGCAAGGTGGCCGTGTCCGATTTCTCTTCTTCCTGTCGTGAGTCTTCCGCATTCACCTACCGAGTACGGAGGGAAGTTGTAGTGGAGCATGAAGTTCGAGTAGGACTTCTCTCCGTCGATGTTGTCGAAGAGCTGCTCGTCGTTGACTGTTCCGAGTGTTGTCACTGCGAGAGACTGTGTCTCACCGCGTGTGAAGAGAGCCGAGCCGTGTGTGCAGGGAAGAACGCCGACTTCACATGTAATCGGTCTGATTTCCGTCACCTTTCTGCCGTCTGTTCTGACGCCGTCGTTGAGAATCGAAGCTCTGAGAATATTGTATTCCATGTCGTCGAACATCTTCGCAACCTGGTCTGCTCTTCCTTCTTCTGCATTGATGAGGTCGGCAAACTTCTCTCTTACTTCAGCGTGTACCTTGCCCAGAGCGTTTCCTCTGTTCATCTTGCCCTTTACGAAGGATGCTTCCTTCTCAAGCGGGTATGCATATTCCTTGATAGGCTCCATCCAGCTCTCGTCGGCTTCCTTGATTTCCATGAGGGGAAGCTTCTCCTTGCCGCAGAGCTCTCTCATCTTCGTCTGTGCCTCGCAGATTTCCCTGATAACGGGCTGAGCTGCTGCGATTGCACCGAGCATGTCGTCTTCGCTTACTTCGTGGGCACCGCCCTCGACCATCGTGATTCCGTCATGTGTACCTGCAACTACGATGTCCAGTGCAGCCTGAGGCATCTGCTGGAATGTCGGGTTGATGATGAATTCATCGCCGATCTTTGCAACTCTGACTGCTGCAATCGGTCCGTAGAACGGGATGTCGGAGATTGTGACGGCGCAGGAAGCTGCGTTGATGGCAACGACATCGGGTGTGTGTGTCATATCTGAAGACACGACAGTCGGGACGATCTGGATTTCGCGGCCGAAAGCCTTGTCGAAGAGAGGTCTCATGGGTCTGTCGATGAGTCTGGAGACGAGAATCTCCTTGTCCTTCGGCTTGCTCTCTCTCTTTAGAAATCCTCCGGGAATCTTTCCCGCTGCATAATACTTTTCGTTGTACTCAACAGAAACCGGTACGTAGTCGATTGGTTCACTTGGTGCCTCGCCGCAGCAGACTGTCGCGATGACGACCGATCCGGCATAACGTGCGAACACACAGCCGTTTGCCTGCTTTCCTATTCTACCTGTTTCAAAGACGAGGTCTACACCACCTACGTTTACTTTTACTGTTGTAACTTCTGCCATTAAAAAACCTTCTTTCTTTCTTTTATTGTTCTTTTCTGAAATATGTAAAGCCAGAGTAAAAGCTCTGGCTTATATAGCATTTTATTTTCTGATTCCGAGTTCAGCAATCAGTGATCTGTATTCATCGATGTTTCTGTTCTTGATGTAGGCAAGAAGTCTTCTTCTCTGTCCTACGAGCATCAGAAGGCCGCGCCTGGATGCGTGATCCTTCGGGTTTGCCTTGAAGTGGCCCTGAAGGTCGTTGATTCTTGCTGTGAGAAGTGCTACCTGGACCTTTGCGTCTCCTGTGTTTGCCGTGTTGCCGCCGAACTTCTCGATGATCTGCTTTTTCTGTTCACCTGATACCATTTTCTTTTTTCTCCATAAAATAGATTGATTCTGCGTGCATCCCTTCCCCTGTCATGGCCATGCCCGGATCTCCTTCACCCGTCACTTTAACTCCCGTACTGTCGACAAGAGCCCTGACAGGGTAGAGGTGATTATCGGGAAAAGCTAATCCGGCTCCATAAACTCCTGGTGGCGGCAGAAGCTGCTGGATAGAAGATCTGCACATAACCAGAGATCCGGATTCGATACTGTAAGGAACAGGCATCAGATCGACTCTGTAACTCCGGCCGGTAAGAGCGGAAATACATTCCACCTCACCCTTCTCTATCACCCTTCTTACAAGAGTTGACGAGATTTTCTCTCCACCCTCGGTAAGAATTGACTGCATTATTTCGACTCTGACCTCTTTTCCGTATTTCCGGAAGAGTCCGTCAAGGTCTGCGGCCGCTGCACTCGACGAGGGATTACCGAAACGGAAGTCCTCTCCGACTACGACAGCCACGGGGTTGAATGAAGATGAGAGCATCTCAATGAACCCACAGGCAGAAGTTTTACTGAAATCGCGGGAAAAGTCAATTATTACAAAGAAATCAACTCCGCATTTCTCTGCATTTTCCTCTCTCAGCCTCAGTGTGTCGACATTCTTCGCCGCATCCGTCTTCGGATTGCGGCTGAAAGTGATGAGAACCTTCCTGCTTCCGCTCCTTTCCGATGCGATTTCATTCATTCTTCTCACAAGTGTCTGGTGGCCCTTGTGGAAGCCGTCGAAGACTCCGATGGTAAGTATGACATCCACGCCGATGAGCGGCCTTTTCTCCACGAGGTCATTAAAAGACAGTACCGTCATCCCGGACACCTCGCCATTATCTTTATCATTTCCCCGTTCTCCACGTAACCGTACAGCCTGTTGTCCATATACATACAGGCAAAGGGTCTTTCAACGTTTTCGGAAGACAGAATCCACTCCCTCTTCACTGTTCCGTTGTCGATCTCCTTTCTGTGAAGTGATGAGAAATCGATGCGTCCGAAAAGCCCCGTCTTTTCGAGGAGCTCGTCTGTCGTCAGACTGAGGTCTCCGAGGGAGAACGGCCCGATTTCAAGTCGTCTCAGGTTTACAAGATGGCCGCAGGAGCCGAGTGAAAGGGCTATGTCGCGCGCAAGGGAGCGTATGTATGTTCCCTTGCTGACAGTGCAGTCGATTATGCACCGGGCGCCGTATACCGAAATCAGCTTTATGTCCTTTATCTCGATGTCCCTTTCAGGCATCTCGATTTCCCTCTCCCTTCTAGCCTCTCTGTATGCTCTCCTGCCGTCGACGTGGACTGCGGAGTACACCGGGGGAATCTGCTTCTGAGGACCGAGGAAATCCGGGAGTACTGCCATTATCTCGTCCTCTGTCGGTATTTTATCTGAGGTGCGGACTGTTCTTCCCGTCGGGTCGAGTGTGTCCGTCTCGCTTCCGAATTCGATTTCGGCGATGTATCTCTTGCCGAAGGACGAAAATATGGGGTTGAGCTTTGTGGCTCCCCCCACCATGACTATCATGAGGCCGGATGCGAACGAATCAAGGGTTCCCGCGTGTCCGACCTTCTCCCCTTTATACATTCGCTTGTACTCTCCGAGTGAGGAGAACGATGTGATGTTCTCCTTCTTGTCGGAGAGGAGGATGCGGAAAATCTCACTCATCCTTTATGTCTTTGTTGAGTTCGTCGATGAGTCGGTTCAGCTTCTCACCTTCTATATACGACGAATCCTTTACGAATGTGAGTACCGGCGTCTTCTTCGTTCTGAGAAGTTTCGCGAGTCTTGTCTGTATGAAGCCCGAGGCCTGGTTCAGGGCCTTCACCGACTTCTCGAGAGTCGAGTTGTCCGCAAGATACGAGACGTGGACCCTCGCACTCGAGTTGTCTGGGCTGAGGTCGATACGCGTCACGGAGACAAGCGTACTGAGATTGTGATTCTTGATCTGACCGGAGACGATGAGGGAGGATATTCCCTCCATTATCTTCGTCTCCAGTCTTTCCTGTGAAAACTCACTCATTGAATTCCAGTGTCCTCTTCACTTCCTCGGTCTCGACGATTTCAAGGATATCTCCGACCTGGAGGTCCTGCCAGGAGTCCAGTCCGATACCGCATTCGAAGCCTTCCGCGACTTCCTTTGCGTCGTCCTTGAATCTCTTGAGTGACGTGATCTTTATCATATCCTTGTTCAGCTGTATGGAGTCTCTGATGACTCTTACGAGGCTGTTGCGCTTGACCTTTCCCTCGGTGACCATGCATCCGGCGATGATACCCACCTTCGGAACCCTGAAGGTATCTCTGACTTCGACCTTTCCGATATCGACTTCCCTTGTCTCGGGGCTCAGCATGCCTTCCATCGCAGCCTTTATGTCATCAACGACATCGTAGATGATGTTGTACTTCTTGATCTCGACCTTCTCCTCGTTTGCGAGAGCCTGTGCCCTCGGAGTCGGACGGACGTTGAAGCCGATGACGATTGCGTTGGACGCGGATGCGAGAGAGATATCACTCTCGATGATTGCACCGGCCGAGGCACGGATGACATTGAGCTTGATTTCGTCTGTACTGAGCTTCTCGAGTACTCCGGTGAGTGCCTCGACGGAACCCTGGACATCACCCTTGATGACGACGTTGAAGTCCGTAATCGAGCCTTCCTTGATCTTCTCGTTGAAGTTCTCGAGTGTGACCTTGCTTCTCGAGGAGCCTTCTCCGAGTCTTTCGAGTTCCTGGCGCTTGGTGGCAATCGAACGGGCCGTCTTCTCGTCTTCGGTAACCTGGAAGGGGTCGCCTGCAGACGGAATGCTGCTCAGACCTATGATCTCCACCGGTGTCGAAGGTCCCGCCTGGGATATTCTCTGTCCCTTGTCGTCGAACATGGCCCTTACACGGCCCGAATATATTCCGGCAACGTAGTAGTCGCCCTGATGGAGCGTCCCCTTTTCGATTATGACGGTGGCAACTGTACCGCGGCCCGGGTCGATCTTGCTCTCGAGTACCTTTCCGCAGGCTCTGCAGTTCGGGTTCGCCTTGAGTTCGAGCATCTCGGCCTGCAGGAGGATTGTGTCAAGGAGGTCGTCTATACCCTGCTTCCTGAGTGCCGAAATCTGGCAGTAGAGAGTCTGTCCGCCCCAGTCCTCGGGCATGAGGCCGAGGTCCGAAAGCTGCTGCTTGACCCTGTCGGGGTTCGCTTCGGGAAGATCGCACTTGTTGATTGCAACTATGATAGGTACCTTCGCAGCCTTCGCATGGTCGATGGCCTCCCTTGTCTGGGGCATGACACCGTCGTTTGCAGCGACTACGAGTACGACTATATCCGTCACCTGCGCACCGCGCGCTCTCATCATCGAGAATGCGGCATGGCCCGGGGTGTCGAGGAAGACTACGTCTCCTCTTCCGGGTACGGAAACCTTGTAGGCTCCGATATGCTGTGTGATTCCTCCGAACTCTCCGGCAACTACGTTAGTCGAGCGGATTGCATCGAGAAGCTTGGTCTTACCATGGTCGACGTGACCCATGATTGTGACGATAGGCGGTCTCGGAACGAGATCCTCCTCCCTGTCCTCTTCCGTCTCGATGACCGTCTCGTCATAGAGAGATACGAGGTGTACCGAGCATCCGTATTCGCCGGCTATGATTTCAGCCGTTTCATGGTCGAGGGGCTGGTTGATTGTAACCATCATTCCCATCTTGAAGAGCTTCGTGATGATGTCGGAAGCCTTGAGGTTCATCTTCTTTGCAAGGTCGGCAACTGTGATGTTCTCCATGATGTCGATTGAAGACGGAACGGCAGCGAGCTTCGCCTCGTCCTTCTTCTTTCTTCCAAGAGCAAAGTCGACTTCCTCGTCTCTGTCCCACTTGCTGTCCTTGTCCTTCTTCCTTCCTGAAGCTGCACCGGTCTTCCTGTTGCCGTTCTTCTGGTTGAGTTCGAGAGCTCCTGCTGCGCCAGCCTGGGGCCTGGGACCGTTCTGGCCGAAGCGCGGCGTGAAGCCGGGGCGCTGCTGGGAGCGGTAGCCGGGACGCGACTGGTCGGGAGAATAGGAACGCGGAGACGAAGGACGCTGGGAGTTGTTCTGACCGTCTCTGTGGACGTAGCCTCCTCTCTGGTCTCCTCTCTCCCTGTTATTGTAACTGTTGTTTCCTCTCTGGAAGTTCCCTGCGACTCTCTGTCCCATGTTTCTTCCGCCGACAACACCCTGGACCCTCGGACGGGAGGTATCTACCTGGGGCTGCGGCTGGGAGGTGGTATCTGCATGGATGATCACCGGACCGGAGTGGATGGTGGACTGAATGCGTGTGTTCTGAATATGCGCACCGTTACCCATGAAGGACTTGCCGTCGATCACCTGGTTACGTACCGGAGAGGGAGCCTTCGGAGGATTCTTCATGACGATCTTTCCTGCAACACGCGGAGAGGATGTCTGAGGTCTGGCTTCCTGAGTAGTCTCTTTCTGAGACTGCGGTGCAGCACTCTCCTTCTTCTGCTCTTCCTGGGGAGCTGCGGGATGAGCCTCCTTCACCTTTACGACGGGCTTCACTACAGGCTTCACCGGAGTCTTGAGCTTGACGACTACCTTCTTCTTCTCACCCTGGTCTTCAGTCTGGGACTGAACTGCCGAAGCGGGTCTGGACTCGGCCGGAGTACTGTTCTGGACCGGTGCCTTCTTGATGATGTTTACCTTTACTTTCTTTTCTTCAGCCATATTTACCTTTGTTTATTGTTCTTCAAATTCGAATTCAGCACCGCAGTGAGGACATACAGTGGATCCGGCGGGAACCATCTCGTGGCATACCGGGCATTCGAACGAGTCGTCGCCGCTGTCTTCAGTGACAATCTCAACGCTGTTGCGGACTGTATCGATTTCCTCTCTCGTGAGTCCTCTCTCGAGAAGCTCTTCATCGGTATATTCGAAGAATTCCTCGATTGACCAGATGTCGATGTTGTGAAGCTTCTCGACAAGTGCATCGTCGAAGCCGCAGTCCGTAATCGGAGTCTCGTCCTCGCTGATTCCGAGCTTCTCGTTGCTGATCGGCTCTTCTTCTGCCTGAGCTTCCTCTGTTTCCGCTTCTCCCTCGTCCCTGAAGAGAGAGCCCACCTGCTCGTGGATGAGCATCGTCTGCTCCATCTCGTTGAACTGTGCCTTCGTCTTGACGTCGATGACCCAGTCACAGAGAGCCTTTGCAAGCTTGACGTTGACTCCGCCCTGTCCGATTGCGTAGCCCTGCTGCGAATCGTCGACAATTGCGACGGCGTAGCGGCTCTGCGGGTCGACTTCGACGACGCGCTGGATCTGTGCGGGAACGAGTGCGTTTGCGATGAAGACAATCGGGTCTGCGTTCCATCTGATGACATCGATCTTCTCGCCTTCGAGCTCGTTCATGATGTTCTTTATCTTGAGGCCGTCCTTACCGACTGTCGTTCCGACGGGATCGCAGTCGCTCTTCTTCGTGTCGACGGCAACCTTTGTCCTTACTCCGGCCTGGCGTGCAATGCCTCTGATGACAACCGAGCCGTTCTCGATTTCCTCTCTGATCTGAGCTTCGAGGAGTGCCTTCACGAATTCCTTGCTCGAACGTGTGAGATAGATCTTGACACCCTTCTTCTTCTTTCTGATCTTTCCGGTCCTGGGATCCTTGACAGGCTCGTCATCACCCTTGTCGACCTTTTCGACATAGAAACGGAGTGTGTCACCGAGGTCGTACTGCTCTCTCGGAGACTGGCCGCGTACGGGGAATACCGCGAGATTCTCGTCACCGAAGCCGATGTCGACGAACCAGTCCCTTGTCGTTCTGCCCTGTTTTCTGAGAACACCCTTGATGAGGGTGAATTCCATCTGCTTTGCCTTGAAGAAGGTCTTGTCGTCGGTAATCTCCTTGCTCACTGCCTGGCCGCGCTGCTTTGCCGACTGGACAGCTGAGTATTCGAAGCTCTTCGGGTCGAGAGAGATTTCGAGTTCATCCCCTACTTCGATTCCGGAGTCCTCACCTGCGAATTCGAGAGCCTCGTCGAGAGGAATCTGGGTAACCTCGTTGTAGTAGTCCTCTTCGTTTACGACGATCTTCTTTGCATATATTTCAACGAAGTAGCTGTCCTTGCTGTCCTTGTAGAACTTTATCTTGACGTTCTCGTCGGTGCCGAACTTTCTCTTGTAGGCAGAGCGCAGCATGTCCTTGATCAGTGATGCAACTTCCGGGAACTTCATATCCCTTTCTGCCATCATCGAATTTATTTCGCTAGTGAGATTAATCATTTCTCATCCTCCCATTTATAATCGAGTTTCGCTTTCGCTATTGTATCATAGGTTATAACCGTTCTTTCTCCGCTTTCCTTCCTGTCCTCAATCAGATAATCCGTCAGCGTCAGAGACCCCTCGTCACATGATTCTATCATACCGGTTACGTATGAAGAATACCCGGTCGAATACAGTCTTACTCTTTTTCCAGTGAATACGGAGAATTCCGAGCAGTCCTTTATATTCCTTCCGAGTCCCGGTGACGACACCTCCAGATTCAGGTCCCTCTCTCCTAGAAGTACGCTGTACCTGGGATAGATTATGTTGTACGCACTCTCCAGTTCGTCGAGTGTGATGTCGCTGTCGCTTCTGTAGAGGATGACCGTCATGTCGACGCCCCCCTTCCTCTCCGTCTTCGTCACTTCGACGAGTGAGAGGGAAAGAGATGAGACAAGAGATTCAATCTCCCTGAAAAGCCCGCTTTTCTCCTGTGTGTTCGAGAGCATTCTATTCCTCATAAACAAAGGGACTCGGCAGAGCCGGTCCCTTTTAAATTGCTTTAAATGAAACTATAGGTAACTTATCCCTCTTTCCATTCTCTGTCAAGATGCGACGGGAACATTTATGCACCATACTCCGAGTACGAGAAAGAGATTGGCGAGGATGTAAGTCAGCATGATGACGAACGAGCTGTGCGTGTTCGAGCCCGACATGGCGTTGAGGGCTATGCGGCTGTCGGAGAACATGAAGAGCATGACTCCTATTATGACCAGAATGCTTGTCTTGAGGTATTCAAAGGAGAATACGGCAGACATGCCGACGGCGAAGAGGTAGAGAGTGAATGCATAGAGAAGTACGCCGTAGCCGTGCTTCACGCTCTTCTGGTGGGTGAATACGTACTTGACGATGAGAAAGTACGGAATGCCGAAGATCACCATGCCCGAGAGCAGCGTGTAGATGTTCAGGCCGTAGAAGCTGAAGTAGATGACGTAGCACATGTGGCCGGCGCTGAAGGACAAAGCACCTGCGACAAAGCGTCTGAACGGCTTCTTCTTCAGGAGTAGTATGTCCCCGAGTGTATAGAAGACGGTAATCAGTATAATGATGTACGGTCTCGAGATTACCCTGGGAAAGGCCTTCGACGCCGTGAAGAGCGTGAAATAGAGTGTCGGAATGAGGAAGCATTTCGTTATGTCCCCTATCATTTCTCTCTCTATCGTACGTCTGTCGAGATGAACCGCAACGATTACGGAACAGACAATCACACTTATTGTAAAGACAACATAGTAGCTCATTGGAACTGTGATTATAACTTCTCCTTCCCTACTTGTCTTCCTTTATTTTATCCTTCAGGCGGGAGACGAACATCAGAGCCTCCAGCGGTGTCGAGGAATCGGTATCATAGGAGGAGATCTCGTCGAGGATTTCGTCGGCGAGGGTTATCTCCCTGGCATCTGACGTGAAGAGGTTTCCGTCCTCTGAAGAAAGGGCCGAATAGTCTGCGAAGTGCTTCTTCATGAAGGAGTTGGCCTCGTTGATGATCTGTCTCGGGAGACCCGCGATCTTCGCTACGTGTATGCCGTAGGATGAGGTGGCGACTCCCTTCTCCGCCTTTCTGAGGAAGGTGATCGTATTCTTCTCCTCGAGTACCGCCATGTGCAGAAGCTGTATGCCGGAGGTATCGAGCTGGGTAAGCTCATGGTAATGAGTCGAGAAAAGCGTAATCGCATTGGAGGAGCGGAGGTAGTTCATGATTGCATAGGCTATGCTCATCCCGTCCTCAGTTGAGGTGCCGCGTCCGATTTCGTCCATGATGACGAGGCTCCTGGGAGTCAGAGAAAGAAGAATCTGACTGGATTCACTCATCTCGACAAGGAATGTGCTTTCTCCTTTCGAGAGGTTGTCGCTGGCACCGACACGGCAGAATATCTTGTCGGTTACGGGTATGACGGCACTCGCTGCTGGAACGAAATAGCCCATGTGGGCCATGAGGGTTATGAGTGCTATCTCCCTGAGATACGTACTCTTTCCCGCCATGTTCGGTCCGGTGATGAGACTGAAGCGGCTCTCCCGGGACGAGAAGGAATTCGGAATGTACTCCTCCGTGTAGTCTTCGACAACGGGGTGTCGTCCCTCTGTAATTTCGATGTTCCCTTCAGTGATCATCTCCGGCTTCACGTAGTTCTTCTCTATTGCGCATTCGGCAGCGGAGGAATAGAAATCGAGAAGCGTGACAACCCTTCCCATTCTCTCGATGTCACCCGAGAGAACGAAGGCCTCGTTGAGAAAAGCGTTGAATACCGCCTTCTCGCGCTTCGCCTCCTCGTCACGGGAGGAATATATCCTGTCCTGTATCTCCCCCAGTTCACTCGTAGTGAATCTCTCTCCTCCGACAAGCGTCTGACGGCGGATGAAGTAGTCGGGAACCCTCTCAAGCTGTCCCCTGCTCACCTCTATGTACGATCCGATTATCCTGTTCTCGCCGACCTTGAGTGTCGTGATTCCCGTTTCGGTACGTATTTTCTCGAGGTAGTCACTGAGTAGCGTCGAGCCGGAGGAGGAAATACGCCTGAGTTCGTCAAGTGTATCGTCGTAGCCGTCCTTAATGATGGTTCCTTCGTTATTGATGTTCGTACATTCCCTGTTGACGGCTCTTATGATCCTCGAGGCGAAATCGAGGAGACGTGAGAAATCGAAGGAGTTGTTCTCTGCAAGCGTCAGGTAGTCGCTTCTGTTCTCGACGAGCGACAGGAATGACGAGATGCTCTCGCTTATCGCAATGAGGTCACGGGGTGTGAGTCTCTTCATCTCGGCCTTGACAGAGAGGCGTTCGAGGTCGCTTATCTCCTTGAGACACCTCCTTACTCTGTCGTTTTCAGCTCTATCCGAGTACAGGAGTTCAACCCACTTCTGTCTCTCTTCAATCTTCTCCCTGTCGACCAGCGGATGGAGGATCTGATCGCGCAGGAACCTTGCACCCGATGGTGTGCGTGTGTAGTTGATTGAAGAAAAGAGTGTATACTTTGCACTGTTGTCCTGCATGTTTCTCACAAGTTCGAGGTTTCTTATCGTGGCGGTATTGAGAATCATGAACGACGAATCGTTAACCCGCTCGATGTACCTGAGCTGTGGAAGAGCTGTCTTCGCATTCTCCTCAATGTAGTCAAGGAGTGCGCCGACTGCCGAGAGCGCATTGTCCTTCTCGTCCATTCCGATAAGCCTCAGAGCACTCTGCCCGAACTGCTTCTCAACGGCCTTACGGCCTTCACGAACCGAGAAGTACCATGACGGCAGCTTGCTGATCATCGCGCCCCGGGAGTCTAGAATCCCCCTGAATTCCTTCTCGGAGAAGTATACGTCGTCCTGACAGAGTATCTCCTTGCATTCTATCTTGTACAGAAGGTTCTCAAGCTCGGAGTATGTCCTGTCCGCCCTGAGCTCTGTCACCTTGAAGTCTCCCGTTGTTATGTCGCACCATGCTGCGTACAGAGCTTTTCTGTCACGGTAGACTGAAGCAATGTACTGTGATGTAAGGGAATCTATGTATTCGTCGTCGACGACTGTCGCGGGTGTGAAGATCTGGGTGACGGTACGCTCGGCGAGCTTCTTCTCGTCCGTTATGAACTGCTCGCAGACGGCGACCTTCTTCCCGTACTCAAGGAGCCTCTTGAGATAGTTCTTAGCCGCATGATACGGAATGCCGCACATCGGCATCGTGCCGCGGTGGGTCAGCGTGAGATTGAGGAGCTTCGAAACCTCGACTGCATCCTCGTTGAACATCTCGTAGAAGTCGCCGAGACGGAAAAAGAGCACCTTGTCCTGATGCTCTTTCTTTATATCCATATACTGACGCACCATCGGCGTCATTTCACTGTTTTTCTTTTCTTCCATCAGTAAATCGAAGTGGTTATGGCCAGTACGAGGCTCAGACCGCTTGTTCCACCATAATTGAAGAGCGAGCCCTTAACGAAGGTGAACGATCCTCCCGAGAGAAGTGTAGCATTTTTCACGAGGTAAAGTCCAAGCGGGAATCCCGGAATTTCCATCTTGATTCCGAAGCCTGCGGCGAAATACCAGTCGAGCGACGTGAAGGAAAGAGACTCGAGTGCCGTTGTCACCGCCGTGCCGGAGACGAAGCCTTCGAGCGAGATGACATCCTCGGCAAGAGGATAAGTGAGGTCTATCTGGTTGTTCCAGAGGAAGGCCTTGTCAGTCTGAACCGAGAAGCCTCGGCCGATGTTCATGCCGTCGATGTAGAGCATCTCGTACTTCGTTGCGCCGTCCTTGGCGTCGTACCACTTCCATCCGCTGTCGTTCTTGTTCCAGTACTGGGGAAGCATGAAGTCGACTTCGCTCGTGAAACCGAGGATGACGTTCTTCGCCGTCTCCTTCTCCTTGTTCACGATTCTCCATATTCCCGTATATGCACTGAGAGAGAGGGAGATCTTGTTGTAGTTTGAGAGTCCCCCGAGGAAACCTCCCGCGTATGTGTAGCTCAGCGATGCAACGTAGCCGTGCGGGATAGTCGAAACGTAGTTCCTTGCGTCCCAGCTGATTGAAGTCGAGAGCTTGTTCGAGAACTGCCACTTCTCCTGGTACTTCCTGATGAGCATTTCATAGGGATCGTACTTCCCGGGGTCGTAGAATGCCCTGTTGAGTCCGACCGAAAGACCGCCCGAAAGCGAGAGCGTACCGGCGCTGAACACCCAGGAGTAACCCGTCGAGTAGCCGAGAGTGAAGGACCAGTTGTTGTACTTCATGAGGTTGGAGGACGAAGGCGTCGTCTGTGACGAGGAGTACCACTCATAGGCCGAGTTATAGCCGAGAGGATATGTCGTCTCGTCGCTGTCCCTGCCGTCATAGTAGTCCGAACCGATTCCTCTCTGGAGAGTGCCGGACCTTACGTTTCTTGCAACCGAGAAGCTTACCGCATTGGACCATCTGACGTCTCCGACCCAGCTGTCCGAGAGAGAAACGCTGACGCTCTGCGATGTCGGACTGAGCTCCGTGGAAAGCGAGAGAGTCCTGCCGGTTCCTCCGAGGTTGGAGTTGGAGAGTGAGAGGAATCCGCTTACGGGGAATCCGTCGACCTCGTTTGCACCGAAGGTTGCTCCGAACTGGAGCTCCATCGTGTTGCCCTCCTCCACCGTGAACTCGCAGATTACTCCGTTCTCGGTTGTTCCGGGATATAGATTCGCCGTGATGTTCTTCAGAAGCGACGTGTTGTACATGTTCTGCTGCGACTGGATGAAGTCGGCTCTCGAGAAGACGTCTCCGACCCTGATTGCCATCTCACGCTCGAGAACGTATGGCCTGGTCTTCTCGAGACCGTTGATTCTGATCTCCTCTATGACCGTCTGAGGTCCCTCTTCGATTGAGAAAGTCACATTGACGGTGTTGTCGTCGTTTCTGTCAATCTCCGGTGTGATCGAGGAGTATACGTAGCCGTTGTCGTAGTACCTGGTAGCGATGTTCGTATAGGCGGTGTTGATCCTGTCTGCGTTGTAGACGTCGCCGCTGCTGACAGTGACAAGGGATGCTATATCGTCGTCGCCGAAGACCGTGTTGCCCGTGACTGTAACATCTCCGATTCTCCAGAGGTCTCCTTCGCTGATGACGAATGTGATATTGAGATATTTTGTCTTTTCAGTCTCTTCGGCTTCAATCTCCTCGGTCTTCACCTCGCTGATGACAGCATCGGGATAACCCTTTGTGGAATAATAGGATATGATGGCGTCCTTATCGAGTGTGACGTTGCTTTCGAGGTAGTTGCCGGAGTTGAAGAAGGACTTCTCCCTGCTTGTGAGGAGGTTCTTCAGTTCCTTCGTCGTCACTCCGCTGTTGCCTTCGAAGAGAATCGTGCGGATCTTGTACTGCTTGCCTTCGTTTATTACGTATCTGACGGAAACAGTGTTGTCAGTCTCGTTCCCGGTGACTTCACCGCTGACGGTTGCATCGAGGTACCCCTTTGATATGTAATGCTCCTCGATGAGGGCGGCGTTGGCGGAGATGTTGTTCGTGGAGTACCAGCCGCCCTTCTTGAGCGACTGCGCGGACGAGAGTGTCTGCGTCTGTATTCTCTCGTTACCCTCGTATACGACGGATGAAATCATCGGGTTTTCATAAACTGTGACTGTGAGCATCAGGCCGTTTTCGTTCTCACTGTCTTCGACGGCGTCGACAGTCATGTAATCAAGCCATGCCTGGGAGTAGAAGTCCGAGTCGAGAGAGGAGAAGAGCTCGTCCGTGAAGGTCTGTCCCATGTAGCTCTTTATGATGGAATTGACGCTCTTCTCGCTGACGTTGTTGAGTCCGGAGACCGATATGCCCGTGATTGTCTTTCCCATATACCACGGAGAACTCTCGGCTGCGAGAGGGAGTACTGTAAGCAGTAATAACAGCAAAGTAACAATGATTCTGTTTCTCTTCATGTTTACCTCTTGTTGAAGTTTAGCAGAAATCGTCATCAGACTCAAATGAGATGACCCGATGCCGCGTCGGGGCAACTGTCATATTCTCAATGAATTAGCTGAATTCCTTCCTGCCTCCTCTATGTGTTTTTCTTGTTTTTGTTCAGAAGTTTATCGTTTTCGATATGCTGAAGCCGAATGTCGAGAGAATCGAATAGAACGAGAAATAGCTCGGGCGCGTGAAGAATGTCACGGTGAACGCACTGTTAGCCCACTCGAGGGAGATCTCGGTATCGAGTGCGAGGTCGTCGGAGATGATTGTGTAGCTGTCGCTGCCTTTTCTTGCTTCAAGGTGGACCATTATCTGGAGGTAGAGATTCTGGGAGAGGTACTTACCTATGTTGAGTGTTGTACCGCTGAGGAATCTCGCCATCGGGGAATATGTGCCGACACCGCTCTGGGTCGCCTGGTTTATGGTGTCAGTGACGATGTTGTTGAGTATGTTCGAGTGCAGGGAGAAGGTATCGACTCCGAATACCGACTTGAGTGATGACGAGAGGGAGGAGAGCGGATTCGAACCCGTCGTCACTATTCCGAGACGCGAGAGTATGTCGAAGCCTTCGGTGACGAGCGAGGCAACCGACGATACGCTCATGCTTCCGTAGGTGTCGGATGAGAGAATCGACTGTCCGAGTATCTCCATGATTTCACTCAGGTCCTTCGTCGGGCTGCTCTCGAGTGTCGGCGAGAGATTGTCGAAGGTGTTGTCCTTCATGACAAGGTATATCTCGACCTTCTCGGAAGAGGAATCGTAGTCTCGGAGGGTAGCACGAAGGTTGATCCTGGGGTTGAAGGAAGTCGGATCGTCGAAGGAAAGGGAACCGGATGTGATGTAGAAGTACTTCTGGAAGTAGTATATCTCCCCTCCTCTTATATCCACATTACCCGAACAGTAGAAGGAGGAATTATCCTTGTATGCATAGACGCTGCTGTCTTCCTGGAGCATGATCGAGACAATCGGTTCGTCTCCCGCGGGATAGAGCACCCTGTTGTTGTTCTCTATGTGGAACGTGAGATCCATGAGCGCTCCGCCCTTTATATTCCTGTACCACTCCGGGAACGGGTTCATACCTATTGTCACGTCGGTGTTCGAGAGATAGAGCTCGCCTTCGTTCAGCATTCCGTTCTCGTCGCTCTTCACGTAGTAGTGCCCGGTTACATAACCGAGTATGTCGACTCCGATGAGATGTAAGGGTATACGCACTCTGACGGGGTTGTTCTCGTCCATGTAGACGTCGCAGTCCCAGCTCTCGATTGAAAGCGATTCGTTCATCGTCACTCCGACATCCATTCTTATCATCCTGCGCTCGCTTGTGAGCTTGTCGTAGACAGTTGTGTATGTCAGAGAACACCTGAGGTCGTTGTTCCAGATGACGAACCTTGGGTTATGAAGAATCAGCGACTGGTCCTCTATCCAGAATACGTCTACTCCGAGCTCCTCCGCCGTGAGGTATCCGTCAAGACTCGAAGAGCCGTCAATACGGGTGAAGGACACCTCTCCGTGTACGAGGTCGTCGCGGAATACGACGGTGGGATACTTCATGATGAGATTGACGAGAGCCATGTTGAACAGGTCGATTGTCACGTTTGCTTCTATATCGTCTCCGAGCTCGGCCAGAACCCGGGCTCTGATGATGTTCTCGAGGTCGACCGATATTGATGCCGTCTTTCTGGAAAGCGAATACGAGCCCGTAAGGAAGTTTCCCGAGAGTGTGATGTCATTCTTTCCGACTGAGACGGAGAGGAATCTGTCGGTGACGATGAACTGGGAGTTTATATCGAGCGATGAGAAATCAAATCTGAGCACTGTGCCGTTTCCCCTGCTCTTCACGAGTTCGACTGCAGTCGAGAAGAGTGAATCGGATGGAGCTGTCTCTCCCGAGAGCGAGAATGAGAGGTTTACCGGCATCGCACCGGCGGCTTTATCATTCTGAATGTTCAGTGAGCCGCCTTCAAGGAGGAGTTTTCCGCTTTCCGAATCAAAAGAGAGCTTCTCGAGTCTGCTCGTCATCGAGTCAGAGGAGTAGACGACGTTCTCGACTGTAAGCGAGCTTCCGTTTATCGTTATGTCTGCATTGATCTTTTCGCTCTCCAGCGTCGGAGAGACGACCGAGATGTTTCCGTCGAAGGAGAAGTACTCGATCCTCGCGGCTCTTCCGAAGAGGGAGAGTGAAGCGTACATGTCCTCGAGGCCGAGGAAGTTCAGGTTCACGCTCTCGGCCCTGAGAGCCGCAACGAACCCGTCATCCTTGTAGAGTGAGAAGACAATCCTGCCCTCCCCGTCTTCCTCCTCTGTCGAGAAGGCAAGAATGTTCTTCTCGAGGTCCGCTGAGGCTCTTCCGGTGTAGACAATACCGCTTTCGCTGCTCCGTATCGTTATATCATCAAGATTGAAGAGTGTATCCTTTCCGTTGAAGGAGAACGACAGCGTGGGAGACGACGGGAGTACGAATATGTCGCTGACTACGATCGTATCCGAAGATACTTCGAATCCGTTTTCGAGCGAGAATGAGAAATCGAGAGCACCGTCGAGGGTGATGGGGGCACCGGAGGGGTTGTGGAGAGTCTCGAGACTGTCGGCCCTGAGCGAGCCACTGAAGCCGACGGCGTAGTCGAATTCCAGTGAAAGCCTCTCGGATGTTACGGAAACTGTCTTCTCTTCAAGGTCGACAGTGACTCTGAATGGGCGCTCTCCGGCATTCGTCATCAGCACTGAAGCGGACTTTACTTCGTATAGAGCTGAGAAGTCGACATCGCCCGAGATGAATGTATCCTGAAGGCTCGGAAGCGCAGCGTAATACTCATAGGTCTTTGAGCTCTCGGAAAGATGGATGTAGCCGGAGAGTACCTCGGTTCCGTTCGGGATTGTACAGGAGAAATCAAGAGTCGGGAGTTTTTCCACAAGGTCCCAGTAACCGTCGGCATCGAGGGAGAAGAAACTTGTCTCAAGGGTGACCCGGGAGAGGAGGATCCTGTCCGGAAGGAACTCGAGCGTTCCCATGGAACCGAGTCTGGTTTCGATGAAGCTCATCTTCAGCTTTCCGACCTCAAGCGAGTAGTCCACCCTTCCCGAGAGCGACGATTCGTATGAGAGATCCACGGAGGCATCGAGAGAGAGGAGAGAATCTCCGTCGAAGAGTGAGATATCATCATCCGAGAAGAGAGGTACGATGCTTCCAAGTTCCAGACCTTCGACTGTAATGTCTCCTTTCAGAGTTCTGTTATTCACTGAAGCGGCGAGATCGACGTTGAAGACGCCGTAATCAAACCGGATCCGGGCATTATCGAGGTCTCCCGTTATGGAGAACGAGGAATCGTACTTTTCGCCGTAGCCGAGATAGAGATCCCTTATATTCAATGTACTCGAGCTGAGAGAGCCGTCTCTGAGAACTATGTGTCCGTCAAGGCCGAATGTGATATCGTCGACAGTTTCGTTCGGAGTTCCGAGAACTGCCGAGAGTGAGAGAGTCATGTCAACGCCGTCACTGTAGTCGACGCTTCCTCCGACTGACGACAGCGTCACCGTTCCCAGATGATTCTTCGTCTTTTCTCCGGCATCTGCGGCGGCAGAAGAAAAAGCGTATCCGAGCTTCTTCTCTCCCAGAGAGCCATTGATCACGAAGCCGTCACCGGAGAGAAGACTGCCGCTCTCCCCTATCTCAAGTGTGCTGAATGACACCGTGTAGTCATCGAAAGACGAGAGTGAAGCCGTAATGGTCTTCACTTCGGCTTCCTTTGCTCCGGACGAGAGTTCAAGCGACGATGCATCTGCGCAAATTTCCCTGTCCTTCCAGATTATTTCGCTTTCTTCAAGCTTGAGAGAGACCGCTCCGGTCTCTCCCCTGACTTCCTCGATGGAGACAACGGCACTGAGGATTCCCGAGGTTATGTCTTCGACTGAGGCTGCGGATGCCGAGACCGAAATACCGTCGGCAGATGCAGATAACCCGTCGCCGGAGAATGAAACGGAGCCGACTCCACCCCTGAGGAAAATCGTGTCGCCGAATGTAAAGGAGAGGGAGGTGTCGGTGAGATTTACTGTATTATTGCTGATGGAAAGAGATATTTCCGGGAGAGTTATTTCTCCCAGGAGTTTCTTCTCCTCCCCTGTGTAACTCAGTTCGAGCTTTTCGACTTCCCCGCTGATGCCGTCTCCTGCAGTCAGACAAACGTCGGTAAATGTAATGTTTATGCTGTGTGAGGAAAGGAACCGCGAAGGTGTGATCTTCTCTTCTTCAACCGATGCAGACACCTCATCTGAACCCTCTCCGGCCTCATACGGTGCATCGCTTTTCTGCGTCGTTGTTATCTGCGGTTCAGAAGAACCAGAAGAATCATCCTCATCTGTATTCATGAACGGATCCAGCTTCACCGTTCCCGAACGGAAGTCGACCTCCGCACTCCCCTCTAGATCGAGGAAGTACGAAATCATGTCGAAGAGTCCCAGCTTCACTTCGACGGTTTCGAAGAAGGCTGTCTCACCGCCTTTGTATGAGACTGTGAGATTATGTATCATGACACGGTCGCGGAAGTTACGCTCCATGCTCTCGAAGGAGAAGGAGATGTCACTGTCGACGGACGAAAACTTCTTCATCAGGTAGTCCGTGACAATCAGGGTCGGGCTCGTGAGATTGAGGGTGAATAGGAGAAAGAACGACGAAAGAAAGAAAAGGAGTGTTATAAGAAGAACTATCAGTACTGTCTTTGTATTACTGTGGTATTTCATGCTTCCTTTCCCGTACTGGATGTTATTCTATATTCAATGGCGGCAAAGGACAATTATCGATTCCTCTACCACTCTGCGTTTTCCTCTATTTAAATTCAATATGCGGTGTTCCGGTTACAATGTCGTAGTACCCGTCTCCTTCCAGAGTGAATAAGGGAGACGTAATAAGAAGATCGTTAACGTCGACTGTGTCACCGTTGAATACGAGAGATGACGAAGAAGAAAGAAGAACAGAAAAGAGCTTCTTCCAGCTGTAGTCGAAGGAGCATTTCCAGTCTGCCGTCCCCAGGAGCTTCCGCTCTTCGTTCCCCCACCCGAGGTCATAGCCGGCACTGAGGGAGACGAGAGTATTCTCGGTAAGATACTTAAGCTGTCTGTCGAGAATGAGCTCGAGAACATTCTTGAGTGTCAGTGAGTCCAGCTCGATGCTTCCCTTGAGTGTTCCCCGGAGAAGTGAAAGCGTACTCCTCAGTTTCAGCTTCTCCGAAACCGACTCTATTACGGCGTTTTCCTTATTGCCGTTTATGCTGAGAGAGAGCGGAGAAGCTGTTTCGAAGCCGGGTGTGAGGTTGAAGATGTTGAGGGTGAATGACCCGCTTTCCTCTCTCGAGAGAAAGTATGTCAGCTCAGACGAGAATGTTATGTCGTCGAATTTTTCATTTCCCGTTTCGATTGAAGTGTCGAAAGTTCCCGTGATGAGTGCTGTCTCATCTGCTGTCACATTCATTTTCACATCAGTTATCTCTGTTCTTCCGAATATTCCGTTCGTCGTTTCACTGAGTCCGGTAGTGATCAGAGGGGATGTAAAAGCAAGAGAGAGATCCATGAGGCTTCCCGAGAAAGAAGGTTCATCCATATCGAATTCCAGGTCGTTCACTTTAATACCCGATGATACTGCAGATACCTCATAGTCACCGGTGTACGAGAGACAGAACACCGGTAATGTTAAATCCAGTACGATTGAGTCGTAATATGCAGTAATGGAATCAAGGCAGCCGGAGAGGGACTTCTCCTCATAAGAATACATCCCCGTTCCGAGTTCGAGACGGAAGTCATCATAGATTATCGTACCGTTCTTTACTTCAGTATTGCCGCAGAAATCCGCGGAGAAGAAGTCGGAAACACTGTCGGTACTGCCGGAAAGAGTGACAGAGGAGAGGACTTCTCTTATGCCTGATGTGTAGAGGTCGACTCCCTCCATTTCCCCTTCTATCCAGATGTCGTCGTCTATGATGAGAGTTATCTCTCCGTCCTTCACGGTTCCCTGGTAGGAGGGATAGTTGAAGTGGGTACTCTCGAGAGAGAAATGAGTACGGAGAGTGTTCTCTTCGCTGCTGTATACTGCCTCGATATTGCTTATGTCTCCCCATAAGCTTTCACTCGAGACGTGAACGGTACCGACAGAGGCCGTGAAGTTCCTGTCCATCACGAATTCATAGAGCGAGAAGCCTTTATCCGGAGAGGAACCGTCAGTATCTTTATATGCTTCAACGAGCGCTGTGAGATCGAATGTGCATTCGTCTGCTCTGATCTCCACTTCTCCTCCCTTCTCTCTTACGAAAGAAATGACTTCACCGGGTGTAAGATCGATTTCCGCTTTATCTGCGCTGAGAAGTTCTTTTCCGTCGTACGAGAGTGTCAGAGCTTTCACAGTGTATCCGATTGTGTCAACACAGGTAATGTCATCGAAGCTAACCTGCCAGGAGGAGGTATTTCTCTTCAGAATGAGTCTGACAGCAAGGGCGGGATTGAACTTCAAAATGAAGAAGACTGCAGAAGAAAGAAGTGCAACAAGAATTACGAGAGAAAAAACAATCACCGTTAAAACTCTTCGTTTTCTCATCTTTCTATTGCCCGCCCTCAGTCAATCTCATAGAATGTCGACGTATTCTATACTTAATTCATGGTAAGGGCAATTTGTATGGAGAATAAAGGAAGATTCATTGTATTCGAAGGCCTCGACGGTGCCGGGACAACTACGCAGATGAAGAGACTCGGTGAGGAATACGGCAGGAAAAACAGAAAGGTCTTTCTTACTCATGAACCGACCGACAACCCCATCGGCAGGGTTGTCAGGGCAGCGCTTCAGAAGAAGTTCGCTACGACTCCTCAAGCACTCGCCCTTCTCTATTCCTCCGACCGCGACGACCACCTGTATAACAGGGAATACGGAATCGAGGGACATATTGAGAACGGTGACGTTGTCATTTCCGACAGATACTTCTACTCGTCATATGCCTACCAGAGCGTCCAGTGCGACAGTGATTTCGTCAGGGAAATCAATTCACGGTTCCGGCATGCAGACATAATCATCTTCATAGACACGCCGGTCGACGCATGCCTCGAGAGAATCGAGAAGAGAGGCGAGGAGAAGGAACTCTTCGAGAAGGAGGAATACCTCAGGGCTGTAAGGAAGAACTATCTCGAGGTGTTCTCCTCTCTTCCCCCGTCGGTTACTCTCATCACCATAGACGGGACAGAGTCAATCGACAGGATTTCTGAGGAGATCAGGGAAAAGCTCGAAGGCTTCAATCTTTTATGAACATCGCATCGCCGTAGCTGAAGAAGCGGTAGCGCTCGTCGACTGCGTGAGAATATGCATTCATGATGTTCTCTCTTCCGGCCAGAGCCGAGACAAGCATCACGAGGGTACTCTCCGGGGTGTGGAAATTCGTCAGGAGCGAGTCGATGAAGCGGAACCTGTAGCCCGGATAAATGAAGATGTCCGTCCGGCCCTTGAGATTTGTCAGAACTCCGTTCTCGTCGGCCGCACTCTCGAGAGTACGTGTACTCGTCGTACCTACGGCCACGATTTCCTTTCCGCTTTTCTTTGCCTCGTTGAGCTTCTCTGCCGCCTCAACTGGTATTTCGTAGCTCTCAGTATGCATATGGTGGTTCTCGATGCTGTCAGTACGTACGGGAAGAAAGGTTCCCGCTCCGACGTGAAGTGTGACTTCGACTATCTCGATACCCCTGCTCTTTATTTCATCGAGTATTGCGGGGGTGAAGTGAAGACCCGCTGTGGGACATGCGACAGAGCCTTCGTTTTTTGCGTATACAGTCTGGTAACGTGATTCATCCCGGAAGTTGTCCTCCCTTTTTATATAAGGCGGAAGAGGTACATGACCGCATGTCAGGAAGAAATCCTCGTCAACGGGCTGAGAGAAGACGATGTCCCTGGTTCCGTCCCCGTTCTCCCTTAGAATGCTGCCTCTGACATATTCCCTTCCGTCCGGAGTCTGGAAGATGTATTCCTTCCCCGTCTTCTGGCGTTTGGCCTTGCTCACTATCGCATTCCAGCTTCCGTCTGCGTTCTCTCCTAGAAAGAGGAATTCGACGATTCCGTCCGTCTGGGCACTGTGTCCGTAGACACGAGCCTTCCTCACCTTCGAGTTGTTGACTACGAGAATCGAGTTCCCGCTCAGAAGAGACGGAAAGTCCTTCATCATATGGTCGTAATATTTACCCGTGTTCTTTTCGAGCAGGAGCAGTCTGTCGTCTCCCCTTCTTTCGGAGGGTTCCTGGGCAATCAGCTCCTCCGGAAGGTCAAAGTAAAAATCCCTGGTCAGCATATTTATCTCCGATATTCAAGACTTCATAGGCCTTGCGTGTGAGGCATCTGCCTCTTGTAGTACGTTTGAGGTAACCCTGTCTCATCAGGAAGGGTTCATAGTATACTTCTATTGTGTCACTCGAATCGTTGATCGATGCGGCAAGCGCCTCGAGTCCGACGGGACCTCCGTTGTAGACTTCGGCGATGACCCTCAGTATGTCGCGGTCGGTCTTGTCGAGTCCGTACATGTCTATTCCGAGCTTCTCGAGCCCGAGCTGCGTCATCTCGCGTGTTATCGTACCGTCACCCTTCACGTCAGCGATGTCCCTTATCCTCTTGAGAATCCTGTTTGCTATACGAGGAGTGCCGCGTGAGCAGACAGCGATGTCCATTACCGCATCTTCCTTTATCTTCGTCTCGAGAATCTGGGCGGATCGCTTGATTATGAGTGCCAGTTCCTCCGGTGGATAGAGATCTATCTTGACGGGAATACCGAATCTGTTCTCGAGAGGCTTGCTCACCGCACCGGTGCGTGTCGTCGCACCGATGAGCGTGAACGGCTCGAGGTCCACCTTGATTGTTCTTGCAGAAGGTCCCTGTCCGATGACCCAGTCTATCTTGTAGTCCTCCATCGCGACATAGAGTGTCTCCTCCATGCTCTTCTTGAGCCCGTGTATTTCATCGATGAAGAGTACCGAGCCCGCAGTCAGGTTCGTGAGTATTCCCACGAGATCCCTGGGTTTGTCGAGGGCGGTTGCTGACGTGAGCTTTATGTCGGCTCCCATCTCGTTCGCGATAATCGAGGCAAGAGTCGTCTTTCCGAGTCCCGGGGGTCCCTGGAGGAATATGTGGTCTAAAGCCTCACCTCTCTTCTTCGCTGCGTCTATGTAGATCTTGAGGTTTTCCTTTAACTCCTTCTGCCCCTGGAAGTCCTCGAGGTACTTCGGCCTCAGGATGTTCTCCTGGGCGTCCTCCTTCTCGACCATCTCGGGGTTGACCGTTCTTTCCTCATAGCCGTCATCGATTTCGAACTTGTTTTCGGTAATCAATTTATCCTCCTGAGAACACTGTTGAAGATCCTGCCCTCGATATCTCTGTCGGAGAGCGAGGAGTACTGTGCTCCGCCCTCCTCGAGAGTCTCCTCGATTGCCTTTATGACAGCCTTGCGGTCATAACCCATATCTGTAAAGGAAACGATGAAATCCCTGAAGCGCGTGGCAACAGCGCCGCCGGATCTGGTATCATCCTTTTCGTCTTCGTTGAATACAAGAACGTTCCTGAGCTGGAGTATGAGCTTCTGCGCAGTCTTGCTCCCGAGCCCCGGAACTTTGCTCAGCTTCTTGACGTCCTGCTGGTCAAGCGCAAGCGCGAGGTCGTCGACAGTGATTCCCCCGAGAATCTTCAGCGCACCGCGCGCCGCAATACCGGGAACTGTCTGTAGTTCGTTGAATGTGAACCTCTCCTTTTCGTCGTAGAAGCCGAAGAGAGTCATCGCATCCTCCCTGTGCTGCAGAACAGTGAGAATCCTCACGTTGTTACGTTCCTCCGGAGGGAGACTCATGAACTTTCCGGCACTCACCTGTGAAATCTCCATGTAGTATTCGACTCCGCTCTGTGTCAGTACGACAACGGAGTTTTCGCTTATCTCGACTATCTTTCCTCTGATGGCGTTAATCATACAGATAAGATAGTTTAAAAAGTGGAAAAGGAATACCGGAAAAAGAAAAATCCACCGTTTTTTGCGCGGTGGATTGTCTTCAGTTCGTACTGCTATTTCAGAACTGTTGTCAGTGAGGAAATCGCAGAGCCGTCGAGATAGCTCTTCAGAGCCTTGATGATTATATCCTTTCTGGTCTTCAGAACTGAGTTGACGGAAGCAACATCGAAGTCTGTTCCGTCAAAGGAAAGCTTCGTTATTTCAAGACCTTCGACAAGAGACGAAACACAGGTATCCTTATCACTCAGATCTGCCTTGACTTTGAAACCGGCATCAAGCTTTCCTCCCTTGACGGCAAGAGAAGCGTCAAGTTTCTTCGTAGTGAAGTTCCAATTGACGCTACCCGCAACACCGTATGTCTTTGACAGTACAAGGTAATTCGTCTTTACGTCCATCTTGTCGACGCTGACTGTTACTCCACCATTTACAGAAGCAAACCTGATCGAGTCACCTTCAATCTTTAGAACTACGTCGAAGTCATCATCAAACGCAACTGAGAATTCAGCTCCTTCGCTTGAGATGATTGTCTTTCCATCCTTGTCCGCAAGTACTGCACTGACGACTTTTACCTTGATGTCGCTTCCGCTTCCAGATAATCCTGCGTTTACTGTCAGTTTACCGTTATTGCCGTTCTCTCCGACAAGAATCTCGACCGTCACCTCAGGAGCACAGTCACTGACTGCAGTCAGAATACGGGTAAGCAGACTTCCCTTGAAGGAAAGTTCATTGGAAGTAAAGAGACTCTCGAATTCCTTGTATAGAGCCGAGTCGGTAATTGCCTTTCCTTCTTCTGCTGAATCCCTCTTGAAAGTTTCAAAGTCACTACTTTCAGAAAGCTTTGATGCAATCTGATTCAGTCCTTTCGTCGTAGCCGCTCCGATATCGAATGTCAGCTTGATTTCCTTGTAACCGTCTGCAGTGGAAACAACTTTTCTCAATGACAGTTGAGGATTCGTACTCGGAGCGATGGCTGGAGCCGAGTCGATGTCGAGTTTGCTGTCAGTAGTTGATTTGATATCAACAGTGAGAGTACAGGGCTGAGTCTTGAGCGCAAGAGTATCTACTGCTTTTGCGATTGACAAGCCGGCAGTTCCGACATCAGTAGCTACGTCATTGGCATTAGCTGCAGTATAAGTTTCCTTCTTCTCCTCTGGTTCTGACTCGGGTGAACATGAGACAAGTACAAGAGAGAATGAAACGAAAACTGTAAGCAGCAGGTATAAATATCTTTTCATGGTTTTCTCCTTCCGGTTTTCTGAGGATTCCGTCTACAGGAACTGAATTCAGAATTATCTTCTTCTTTAAGATAATGTCTGTTTACATAATCGGTTATAAAATATCAGATAATTCCGACATTAGAAAGGATAAAGAGTAAATTTAAACAAAATGAAAGTTATTTGACTATTTTCAATGCGTCGGCACTGTGCGTCACGTGACAGATGCAGTCCGCGAGGGCGTCTGCGGCATGGTCGGGTTTCGGAACCTCCCTCAGGTGGAGTATTCTCTTCACCATGTCCTGGACCTGCTCCTTCTCGGCGTTTCCGAGTCCGACAACTCCGAGCTTTATCTCCTTCGGAGAATAAAGATAGACTTTTATGTTCATCGAAGAGAACTTGTAGATGACTGCTCCGATTACCTTTGCGACCGGTATTGCCGACGTTATGTTCTTGAAGAAGTAGATATCCTCCATGCTGACGCAGTCGATTGCATACTTGACGGCGAGTGTCCCGAGGTCTTCGGCGATGGTGTAGATTCTCTTCTGTATGGGTTCACTTGCAGATGTCTCGATGACGCCGTAAGAAACAGGCCGGTATGTCCGTCCGTCATACGAAACGACACCCCAGCCTGTATTAGCGATTCCCGGATCAACTCCAAGTATATTCAAATCTCAGTCCTCAGCAACGAAGTCATCGGGCAGATCGAGGTTTGTGGAAACCTGCTGAACATCGTCCAGTTCCTCGAGTCTCTCGACAATTCTCATGACCTTGTTGGCCTTCTCGTTGTCGAGTGTGACTGTCTGGTCTGCAATTCTCTGAACGTCTGCACTCTCCTGCTCGAATCCTGCAGCCTGCATAGCCTCTAAGACGGTTGCGAAATCTGCCGGAGTCGTTGTGACTTCGATAACGTCATCAGATGTGGATACATCCTCGGCACCGTTCTCGAGTGCGACCTCGAAAATCTGGTCCTCGGTGTACTTCTCAGTTGAGTATGTGATGACCCCCTTGGTCTGGAACATGTAGGAGACACATCCTGTAGCTCCGAGGGATCCACCGAGCTTTGTAAGAGTACTTCTTACATCACTTGCTGTTCTGTTCTTGTTATCTGTAAGGGTATCGACGATGATTGCGACTCCGCCGGGAGCGTATCCTTCATATGTCAGTTCATAGAATGTGGAAGCACCGAGTTCACCGCTTCCCTTCTTGATGGCTCTTTCGATGTTATCCTTAGGCATGTTTTCTGCTCTTGCCTTGAGGATAGCAGTTCTAAGTCTAGCGTTAGACTCCGGATCAGGACCGCCCATCTTTGCACATACTGTGATTTCCTTGATGAGCTTTGTGAAAGCCTGTCCGCGTTTAGCGTCTGCAATACCTTTCTTGTGTTTAATAGTTGCCCATTTGCTGTGGCCAGACATGTAATTACCTCGATATGTTAAGAATACCCAAAGAACTTACCACAGCCACCATTTTACAGTCAATATAATTGGGACTATTTTCTAAGGCTGGACATCAAGTTTTCTCTCTCACGAATCCCTGCCGTGAGAACTTTCAAGAACCCGTATTCGATTGCTTCTGTTACCGTTTTTGCTGACTAATCCGATGTTTTCAAACTTGATGAAAGAACGCTGGACAGACCTTGTCGTATACCTGATACTGTCAGCTATCTCGGCAACTGATGATGAAGGATGTTTCATCATGTAGTCGTAAACAGCATTATCACACTTACTGAAAGATTTCGAGTTCGCGACATTTTCAGTAGAGTTCGCGACATTCATGACAGTGTCGTTAATATGAATCACCATTGTTACACGATCCGGCTCAACTGATTCTGTTATTGCCGGTTCCGAATAACCGTACTGTTTCCATACGTTGAAAACATTGCAGAGTCCAGTACCTGCACGCTCACCTACATCGATTAGGGCGAACATGTTGAAAATCTTCGTATTACGAGTGTCACTGACGCCACCTGATATGGCTTCATCAAGATCGATACGGAAAGAACCCGGATTTGAAATGGTGATCTTATTCAGCTCTTTGACTATGACGACTCCCCTTCTTCCGTGGTAATCGGCATGAATGAGGGAGTTGGCAAGACATTCTCTGATTCCTTTGTGAATAGGAGTGTCGTCAATGCGCAGCATGTTCTCGTCTATCTTGAATGGTCGCTTCACATCTGATGTGATTCGATGGGCGATGCGGAAGAAGAAGTCATAGACGTTGCCGCTCCAGTCGGCATCTCCGGAGCATACTCTGTCGGACCACCTCTCAGCTCCGGGAAGTACCTCACGATAATCAAGGAAGAAATACGGAAGCTCGTCCGTGATGCTCATGAAGTCGCCGAAGAAGATCAAACCTCCGAGAGTCGGGTGAATCCTGCCGTCTATTTCTGCAATCTTTGCAGCTCCGATCCTGATCAGGAAATCCTCAACTGGGAGGTCGTTCCAGAAGTGTTTTTCATGATAGAGTCGGAACATGTTGCGATAAGAACTGATGCTTTCACTGTTCAGCGCATTAAGGCTTACTTTGTCGAGGACATAGGAATCAGCCGAGGTATCGCTCTGATCACGGATCATCGCCCTGATTTCCTCTTTTGTGCAGTGATAGCCTCCTTCCTGATTGCGTTTGAAGGAGCCCATGAACATGTCCTGTCCGGCAAAGACTGGTTTGTAACTGCGGTCGGCACGGGGAATTTCCAGAACAACGAAAACTCGGCCTTCATATTCAACGGAATAGACCTGGTGTTCGAGAAGAATGTTTGCACTGATCTTCTGTCGGTTGTTAAGCGTGTTCCAGATATCGAGTATGAGCTGATGAGGATTCTCCACTCCCTTCGGTATGAATTCCTTTGTCTTCTTGTTCTCTCCGATACCGAGTACAATTGTTCCGCCGAAGGTGTTTCAGAAGGAGGAGTATGTTTCCCAGACACTTGAAGGAACGCCGCTGTCTGCAGACTTGACTTCTATGTTGACGTTTTCCTTTCCTTCAATAATTTTCCTTATGTCAATCACAGACGGCCTCCTTCTATTATATTAGTAAAATTTTCAGAATACTGAAAAATCCTGAACATAAGATATTCGATTATTTCTCAGGTGTTCTGTATCCATGCGGACTGTCTATATTCTAGAGTATCCTCATATTAAATCAATTCTTTATTTATCAAACAGTTACTGTTCAGATTGCCATAGAAAGAGTGAGAATGACGGTGTTGAGCATCAGCATTCCCTCTTCTGTCAGGGAGAAGGAGCCGGGAGTGTTGACGTACCATGAAGAATCGAGACTGTCCATTCTTCCGCTGTAGAGTTCGTCGAAGTCTTCGGAGAAGCGGAGTCTGTATTCTTCCTTGTTTATTCCGTCTTCTGTTCTGAGAGCTGTCAGAAGGTAACTCTCCTCCGTCTCTTCCTTCGTGAGCCTGTCGCAGTCGAAGGCGTGGGTGGAGAGGAATGTATCGAGTTCTTCGGTGTTCCTCATGCTCACACCCGTCGTATAGCCAAGGAATGACTCTGCCGAAGGTCCGAGCCCGATATACTGCCCCAGAGTCCAGTAGACTCTGTTGTGCAGGCACTCGAATCCTCTCCTTGCGAAGGCGCTGATTTCGTAGTGGTTGTATCCCTTTTCTTTCAGTTCCTTCCAACCGTTTAAGAGGAATTCCCTCTCCTTCTCGTCACCGAGCGGAGTGCTGCGCTCAACAAGCGGCGTTCCCTCCTCGAATGTAAGACAGTAGAAGGATATGTGATGAGGGTTGTATGCTGCAACTTCTCTTATGTCTCTGACAGTGTCTTCGACTGTCGTTGTCGGAACAGCAGTGATTATATCTGCATTCCAGACGAACGGGGACGAAGAAAGATACTCCATCGCCCTGATGTTGTCACTGACTCTTGTCCTCCTGTTGAGGAATGAGAGAGTTCTGTCGGACATGGACTGGATTCCCGTGGAAATTCTCGTGACATGAGGATAGAGTTTTCCGATTTCGGGTGTTATATCCTCTGGATTGATCTCGACTGTCGTCTCTGTGCTCTTACCGTATCTTTCAGCAACTGCCATGAGTTCGAGAATCCTCTCTATGCCGAGGAGTATCGGATTGCCGCCGCCGAAGTAGACGGTGTGGAAAGGAGCCTTCACATCATCGACTATGAGTTCGAGTTCCTTCTTCAGGGTTTCGTAATACTTATCTACCCTTTCCCTGTCGTAGATTGAGGAATAGAAGGCACAGTAGTCACATCGTGCGTGACAGAAAGGCACATGTATATACAGTGAAACGGGACGGGAGGGAATATGACCTTCAATCATCTGTCAGAATATCTATGCGGTTCAGAGGCCAGAAGCGTGCGATTACACGTCCGTTTACGTCATCTTCGCTGACGGGACCGAAGTATCTTCCGTCCTGGCTGTTGTCTCTGTTGTCTCCGAGAGGAAGAACCGAGCCGTCGGGTACATATATACCGGTTCTGTATCTTGCAGAGGCACTTCTGGCGGTGGAATCGGAAGGATCGATGAAGCTCAGTTCCTCATAGTATGCCCTGTTGAATTCGTAGAGGTCGAACTTGTAGTCGTAGTCCGTTCCGCTCATCTGAGAGTATTCCTTTACAAGGTAATTGGGGTAGCTCAGGTCCTTCGATATGTACGCCTCGATTCTGGCAACAGCCTTGAGCGCATCGTAGAGGGACTCGTCGACACTCCTCGAAGGCGCTGTACTGAGTCCGTTTTCCTCGCGGAAATCCTTTTCACTGACGTATTCACCCGTTCCCGCGGCCTTTATGTAGACGTTGCCGTCGACGAATTTCACCCTGTCGCCACCGAGAGCGGCACAGCGCTTGACGAAGAGGCGTTCCCTGACGTTGCCGTCACTGTCCTTGTCGATGTTCACGAGGGAGAGTGTTCCCATGTATATAGCCTGGCTGAGAATATCGAAAACGGGACCATTCGAGTCGTATTCCGGATTGTAGAACGTGATGATGTCGTCTCTCTGTACACGGGAAGAGGATTCGAAGAGCTTGGGTCCTCCGGGGTACACCTCGATTCCGTACTCCGTCTTGCTTACGACAACCCTGTCGCCGACAAGAAGAGTCGAAACCATGCTCGGGGACGGAATCACGAAGAGCTGGAAAAGGAACTGGTTTATGATGATTACCCAGAATACGCCGAAGACTATGGCATCAATCCACTCGAGTGTCTCGGAGAGAAACGTTCTCTTCTTCTGTCTGTTGTATGCCTTTCTGGCCTTGCGCCTGGTAAGCTTTCTACAGGTGGTATCCTCCACCCAGCACAGGAATCTTTCCATAGTGTCAAAGTTAGCACTTCTTATCGTGAATTGACAAGAGAAGATTTGATGTTTACCTTTATGCTATGTTCAAAAAACCGCAATACCCGGAAGTGGAACCGGTTGTGCTGAAACCGTGGCACGGACTCAGACCTGCCTGCTACATACTCCTTCTGCTTCTTTTATTCATAATGATAATCTTCTTCCTCCTGTGTCTCCTCCCGGGACTCGTGAGCAGTAAGGCATACGTCTCATTCGATACCGATCTTCCCGTTCTGGGAGTATATGAAGATGGAAGATATCTGGGAAACGGCTACTCGAGTGTACTCGAGACAACAGGCGGCAGCCATACCTATAAATATACATATGAAGGATTAGTCATTGGAGAAGAAACGAAGGAAGTGAAGAGGCACTATTTCTTCACCTTCTTCTACAATCCCGTAACCGTAATCACCCCCTCCCTCACCTACTCCGATGAAGTCAGAGCGAAGGCCGTGGAAACGGCGGCTGAGGAAGTTGCGTCGCGCTCGCTCATAACCGAATATACAGATGAGGCTGTATATTCCAATATGCTCTCCACCTTCGCACGCACTGCAGCGGCAATGGGGATAAAGGACGTGAGGGACCTCTGGCTCTACAGTCTTCTCCACATCACTTCACCTGACATGTATTATGATTACGTAAGTGCAAAGGCAGTATATGATGAAGCCGGAATCTTATACGAATCCGACGAAAGCCGAAAGGTGGAGGAATACATCATCTCTCTCTACGCTGATTATGATACCTCCGAAATCGTAAAGAATGATGAGACGACTGAAATCAATGTAAGGAAGGATGGCTCCTACGCAACCTACTCCTCGGGAACAGTTACTGTCGGTGAGACAACGTCTCCATCGTACCCCGACAGCGACTCGCTGCCGCAGACTCAGAATTATGATTCGTTCTCGATTGGCGTGAATCTGATTACCGAAAATGAATATGCGAAGTTCGTCGAGGAGAATCCCGAATGGGCGGCAGACAACAGGGACAATCTCATCAAGGAGGGGCTTGTCGACTCCAACTACCTGAAAAACATAACGCTGTCCTCCCGCTCCTCGCGTCCGATAAGATACATCAGCTGGTATGCGGCCGAGGCCTACTGCAGATGGAAGAGCGGAAAGGACGGAGTCGAATATTCGCTCCCGACTCTTGCTGAATGGACTGTTGCGGCACTGTCTTCTTCCGAGAAGGACTATGTGACGTCCCTGGTCTTCGTCGAGAACAATTCCGATACACCTACCGGCCTCATGGGACAGCTCTGGGATATGACCTCAACGCCCTATATTCCGCTTTCGAGACTCGTAAGTACAGAGACGATAGAGAGACTTGAAGAATTATTCCCCTGTGACGGCATCACAGTACTCGGAGGCTCGTACGTCAACAGTGCCGACGAGATTACGATTTCGACTGTCGGATTCGCCTACAGGGATACATGCTCCGAATTCAACGGATTCAGGCTGGTGAAACATGAGTGACGACAGGAATTTCAAGCTTATTCAGAAGAACAAGAAGGCTTACTTCAACTACGAGATGATCGAGGAGCTGGAGTGCGGGATTGCACTCGTCGGCACCGAAGTCAAGTCCGTCAGGGAGGGACGCTGCTCCTTCAGCGACAGCTACATAACTGCAAAGGACGGGACGCTGACACTCATCGGCTTTCTCATCCAGCCCTACACTCACGGCAACATCTTCAACCATCAGAGTGACAGGAAACGCCAGCTTCTGGCTCATAAGATGGAAATCAAGAAGTTCACGAGAAAGGTGAATGAGAAGGGACTCACGATAGTTCCTCTCGAAATATATCTCAAAGGTAACCTCGTCAAGATGAAAATCGCCCTTGCCCGCGGTAAGAACACACACGACAAGAAGGAAGCGATAAAGGAACGCGACGCCAGAATCGACCAGCGTCGTCAGCTGAGGGATCTCAACAGCTAGCATATACGGGGACCGCGGCGGTCCCCATTTGTTCAGACATAGTTCGTCTTGATGTTGTAGATGAAGAAGCTTACCTTCGCCCCCATGTCCTTGGGATCGATGTAGTTCTCGTCATTGAGCCATTCCTCGATGAGGTTTGTCACTCCTCCGATGATGAAGAGGGAGAAATCCTTCGTCGTCACGAGCTGGGTGTTGACGTTTATCGCCCTGAGAGCATCACTGAGGCAGTTCTCGACAACCTGCTTGAGGTACCCCAGTCCCATCCTGTCAGCAAAGAGGGAAGCAAAGAGCTTCCTGTTTGTTTCAAGAGACTGAAGGAAATACGTGATGATGCGCTGCGTATTCTCCCCGCTCGTCTTCATCTTCCCGATCTCTGAGATGAAGTACTGATAATAGACTTCCTTCACATCGTCGAATAGAGCGAAAACATCGGAGTAATGCGCATAGAAGGTATTGCGGTTCACCTCTCCGGTTGTACAGATCTCACTGATTGAGATGTCCTCGATTCTGTTGTCCTTCAACAGCTCGACAAGCGCCTGCTGAAGTTTCTGTTTGGTCTTTAGAACTCGAACGTCTACTTTGTTTGCCATAAAATCCCCATTTTTAAAGCAACAAATTTTTGGAGGTGAGGAGACTCGAACTCCTGTCCTAACAGTCTATCTGCAAACATCTACGAATGTAGTTCCGCTTCTGTTCTTAGTCACATACTAGGTAACGGAACCCACGGTGTATGTGAAGCAGTCCCTTACTGTCTCTCCCGGACCGGAACACCTCCGGAAGATAAGTCCCCTTTGTAAATAAGAGATTCACCCGGGGACCGTGGATCCTCTCTTTTTTGCTTTACCGCTTACGCAGCAAGAGCAAATGCTTCAGATTCGACTTCGTAGTCTTCTTCTTTTC
>CAVILL010000005.1:0-52653 GCA_963643635.1 Sphaerochaetaceae bacterium
AGGGCTCGTTAGAGTAGAAAGGCTTATCGCATCTTACGCTCCCGATACGAACCCCTCGTCGCCGAGCGTGTAGACGTTGCCGTCTGCAGTCCTCAGAATGTGGGTCCGGTATTCCCCGCCTTCGGCTACTGCGGACTGGCCGTCGTAGAGCCCCATGTACTGGTAGTCGCCGTTCTTCTTCCTGCAGTAGATTTCCATGACCGAGGAGATGAGGCTTCTCTCTTCGCTAGAATGTGGGTCCGGTATTCCCCGCCTTCGGCTACTGCGGACTGGCCGTCGTAGAGCCCCATGTACTGGTAGTCGCCGTTCTTCTTCCTGCAGTAGATTTCCATGACCGAGGAGATGAGGCTTCTCTCTTCGCTAGAATGTGGGTCCGGTATTCCCCGCCTTCGGCTACTGCGGACTGGCCGTCGTAGAGCCCCATGTACTGGTAGTCGCCGTTCTTCTTTCTGCAGTAGATTTCCATGACCGAGGAGATGAGGCTTCTCTCTTCGCTGAGCATTACGTAGAATGCCTCACGGAAGGAGGAGGCTGTCACCTTCTTTCTTACGTATCTTGTACTGTTTCTGATCAGAGCCGTCATGTCGTAGTCGAATGCCATGCCGGTATTATATCTCCGCTCTGCTTTTTTTCCTATGCCCGCTTCCGTCTTCTGTCATAGAGTATCGTCATCCGCACACAGGGATAAGAAGACATATGAGCAATCCGATGATGGAAAAGGTGATGAAGGAACTTCAGAAGTATATAGACGACCACAGGGACGAGATAAAGAGCGACGATGACTACGACAGGCTGACTCGGCAGTTCATGAAGGAATACAACGCATCCCTCAGGGCGGGGAAATCGGGAGGCCCGGAGACTGCCGACGACTACCTCATGGAGGCCGAGAAGGCGGGGACGCTCAGCGGCAGGATATCGAATCTGAGGAAGGCGCTCTCTCCCGAGCCGGAGAATGCGGATGCGCAGTACCAGCTGATTCTCAATTGAGAATGCAGACAGCCCAGAGGAGTGACTCAGGGCTCTCGGGAAACGCATAAGCAAGACCGAGAAGACTGAAGAGATGAAGTACCTCGAGGAGGATGCAGGTTCCTTCTGGGGGATAATCGAGACAGGACCCTACATGAGGCTGAGACACGCACACATGACCCAGCTCATATCTTGCGGAATGATTTCTGCGGCCGCAGAGGAGGGCAGGGAGCTCATGAGGCTCCCGGAAAACGACAACCTCGGAGTCAGACTGATGCGCATTTATGCCTTCCAGGAGGATGAGGAGAATGCCCTCAGACTCTTCAGGCGTTCCGAAGAGAATCCCGAGCCCCCGATGCTTCCCGCTCTTTCCGTTCTCTACTGAAAGAAGCAGGATTACACGAAGGCTTCTGAATACCTTCAGAAGCTTCTTTCTCTGAACAGGGATGCAGGGAAGTTCCTCCGCCGCATGGCAAGCGACGAGGGGACTGACGATATCTTCGATTCGATGAGCTCCACAGGCTATCAGCCATTCACACAGGAGGAGCTTGCCGTCAACGACGAGGAGAACCGTTTCCTCTTCAGGAGTGTTCCGTCCTTCTGCAGATGGGCGTTCAGGGCCGTAAGCAGGAAGAAGCAGCACATTGCCCCGTCCGGAGACAGCGGAGCAGAGGAAGAAGAAAAGATAATCTATCTCAGTGAGGAGGCTATCATCAGGCCTCCCTCGAGTGCCTTTCCTCCGCCGGTGACTATATAGAGCTCTCCCCAGTCCTTTCTGAGTTCCTTCAGAAGATGTTCCCTCACGATTTCGTTCTTCTCGAGTACGCTTCCGGCGAAGAGTATGGGGTGGGCGAGCAGGATTTCGTTTTCGTAGAGCATTGTCGAGACAAGGTCTGCCAGATCGTCTGCTGCGCCGCGGAGTATTGCCGATGCAACTCCGTCTCCTTCCTTTGCCGCTTTATGGACTTCCACGGCGAAGGAGGCAAGTCTCTCCTTTGTTGAAGTACTGCTGTTCCAGTCGTAGATGGCGTCATTCGGGCTCGAGTAGTTGAAGAAGGAGCACATCCTCTCCGTCAGTACGGTCGGCATTCCCCTGTGTTCATATGCTCTGAGCCCCTGGATTACGCCTTTTCTGGCAATGTCCCAGGCCGAGCCTTCGTCTCCGAGTCTCCATCCCCAGCCGCCCTTGCGTTTGAGGGTGGATGCGTTGAGTCTGGCCATGCAGATTGAACCCGTGCCGGCAATCACCGCCGTTGCGGTAAACGAGCCCGTTCCTCCGACAAGAAGAGTTTCGGAGTCGTCGGTCACATAGAGCTTCATTCCGGGGAAATTCTCTCTGAGTTTCTCAGTGAAGAAGATTCTCTCCTTTTCTCTCCCCAGTCCCGCGGATCCGAGACAGAGTGATTCTATTTTTCCCGGAAAGGAGGAGAGAAGGGAGAAGACATTCTCTACAGCCTTTTCCTTTCCGACGGAATATATGCTTGTACTCCCGCCCGTGGATGTGAATACGGTTCTGCTGTTGTCCTTTACGACCAGCCTCGAGGCTGTTCCTCCTCCGTCGATTGCCGCGTAGATCATTTTCCCGCCTCTCTGATGACTTCTCTTATCGAGCCGCCGCACTTTTCGAGAAGGGCCTCGGCTTCCGTCCTTCCCAGTCCCGAGAGTTCCATTGTTATTGCCGTCTTCGTGCTGCCGCCGCTCTCTTTGAAGAGAACGATGCTTCTCTCCTCGCTGCAGCCCGTTACCTCGCGTATCAGACGCTCGGCTCTCTTTATGAGTTTTGCATTCACCGGCTTCATGTCGACCATGAGGTTGTTGTAGACCTTGCCGATTCTTATCATCGAGGCAGTTGTTATCATATTGAGGACGAGCTTCTGCCCCGTCCCGCTCTTGAGCCTTGTCGAGCCCGTTATGATTTCCGGTCCCACCGGGATGTAGATTCTGTGGTTTTCATCTATGAGCCTGAACATAGATGTGTCGGGATTGCTGCATATCGCAGCGGTGCGGGCTCCGAGGGAAAGCGAATACTTCATTGCTCCGAGAACGAACGGAGCGTTTCCGTTTGCGGAGATTCCAACAAGCGTATCATTGCGGCTGAAGCCTCTTTTCTTCAGCTCCTCCACTGCAGCCTCCCCGTTGTCCTCGGCCCATTCGACGGAGTGGGTGAGGGCCCTTTCGCCTCCTGCGATTATTCCCTGGACCATGCTCTCGTCCACACCGAAGGTCGGAGGACACTCCGAAGCATCAAGGACTCCCAGCCTTCCGCTTGTGCCTGCGCCGGCATAGAAGAGCCTGCCGCCCTTTCTGAAGGATTCGACGGTGTCGTCGACGACTGTCCGTATCTGAGGCAGTGCCTTCTCGACTGCGTACGGTACCTTCTTGTCTTCGTCGTTCATGATTCTGAGAATCTCGATTGTGGATGCTGTATCTATCCCCATCGACAGGGGATTTCTTTCTTCCGTTCTTTCCATGGTTATAGAGTATCTACGGAAAAGACGGATTTCTCAACATAAATAAAACGGCCGCCGTGACGCTTGGGAAAACTGAAAAACTGTCTGTTTTTTCTGAGCTTTCTGTAAACATTCCGTTAAATGATGTGGAAACGCACAAATTCTGTTTGCTTTCCTTCTGAACCGCCCTTATCATCGGTGAAAGGGATGGTCTGCAGAAGCGGACCGGAAGGTCTCATCCGCCTTAAGGATGAAAAGAAAAACCATTGGAGGGTTTTATGAAAAAAGCACTGATTATCGCTCTTGCGGTATCAATGGTTCTGTGCACGCTCGGCGCACAGGGCGCAAAGACGACCGCAGCTGAGAGTGACGGAAAGGTGAAGTTCACAGTCTATTACTCTGACAACGCAACTCTTCCGTTCAAGGAAAGCTGGCTTGCTGTCCAGGAGACGCAGAAGAACGCCAATGCCGAAGTCACATTCGAGCCTATCCCGATTGCAGACTACAGCACAAAGGTATCTCTCGCTCTCAACACGGGCACGAACGCACCGGATGTCATCCTCTATCAGACAACGACAGGTGAGAACGCATCACTCGCTCTCAACGGCGCAATCGTTCCGATTTCCGATTATTCGGAATGGACGCCGAACTACAACAAGCTCATCGAGAAGTACGGACTTCAGGAAGAGCTCGACAAGAAGCGCCTCAGCGACGGCAAGCTCTATTATCTTCCGTCAGTCACGGACGTTCCGTTCTATGACGGCGGTCTCATCCTGAGACAGGATTACCTCGAGGCAAAGGGCTTCGATGCTCCGAAGACATTCGACGACCTCTATGAGATCCTCAAGGCTTACAAGGCTGACTATCCGGATTCATATCCTCTCACAATCCTCGCAGGCCCCAGAGTCCTCTACAGAATGACAATGCCTTCATTCGGTCTTTCAATCGGAAAGAACGGTTCCGGCGGATCAAAGGTCCTCTCATGGGATTACGAGAAGAACGAATACTTCACAGCTGCAATCTCCGAGGAAATGAAGGAATACTTCACATTCTTCTCGAAGCTGTACAGTGAAGGACTTCTCGACCCCGAAATGGCTGATCCGATTGACGGCGGCATCTGGTCAAGAAAGATGGCGACAGGCGCTTCGATGGCTACATGGGCTTACTACGACCAGATCGGCGGCGTAGAGGCTGCTACTGAAATCGAAGGCTTCAAGCTCCAGATGTATCCGGCTCTCGAAGGCCCGGCAGGTGCTCATCACCAGCAGAAGGACAGACTCGGAAGCGGAATCATGTTCCCCGCTGCAACAGCCGAAAGAGCTGATTTCGAGCAGATCGTCAGAGCAGTCGACGAGATGTTCTTCTCCGAAGAGAACTCCACAATCTGGTGTATCGGTAAGGAAGGCGTCACATACAACATCGTCGACGGAGAGGTTGTATACACGGATGAAATCAGGAACGCAAGCGAAGGTATCTACAAGTACATGCAGCTCCAGTACGGCTGCGGCAGCGATGTCACACAGCTTGTATGGGTCAACGCACGCGAGATGACGAAGTACGACGAGAACTATGCGGCAATCAACAAGGCTGTCGAGGAAATGGGAGATGTCATCCAGTATATCCCGCCGACACCGAAGTTCGACGACATCGAGGCTGAGGAGCAGGCTATGCTTCTTACCCCGCTTGCAGACAAGCTCGAAGTCTGGATGGATGCCTTCCTTACGGGAAGAAAGAGCCTCGAGACTGACTGGGACGCTTATGTAAAGGAGATGAAGGATCTCCAGATCGACAAGCTCTGCCAGCTCTACAACGACAATCTCTGATAATTCCATCAGAAGACAACTACGGCGGAAGGGAGTTTTCCCTTCCGCTTCTCAGATGGTGAAAAAGTGAAAAACAAGATAAAAACACCCGTGGGGTCGAAGACGAGGTACATCAGAAAGTACTGGCAGCTCTACGTCCTCATGATTCTCCCCGTTATTTATTTCATTGTATTCAAATACATACCTCTTGCAGGCAACGTGCTTGCCTTCCGCCGCTACAGACCCGGCAAGGGCATATTCGGCACAGAATGGGTCGGACTGAGGTATTTCAGGATGTTCATGAAGGATCCGGCTTTCTGGACCGCCTTCCGTAACACCATACTTCTCTCTGTCCTCAACATCGTAATCACATTCCCGCTCCCCATCATCTTTGCAATCCTTCTCAATGAATTCAAACCGAAGAAGACGAAGAAGTTCGTGCAGACGGTGAGCTACATGCCCCGTTTCATCTCGACTGTCGTCGTCATTGCAATCATGAGCGAGATTCTCTCTCCGTCGTCCGGTATTCTCAACAGAATAATAGTGAAGATGGGCGGCAGGGCCGTATATTTCATGAACGAGCCGCAGTATTTCAGGATGCTCTATGTCCTCTCGAATGCCTGGCAGTTCACGGGCTGGACGGCTATCATATATCTGGCCTCGATAACAAGCATAAACGATGAACTCTACGAGGCTGCCGAAATAGACGGCGCATCGAAGTTCAAGCAGATATTCTACGTAACGATTCCCTCGATTCTTCCGACAATCATGGTCATGCTCATTCTCGAGGTGGGACGCCTGCTGTCCCTGGGATTCGAGAAGGTGCTTCTCATGTACACGCCGACCAACAGCGGGGTGAGTGACATCATCGATACTCTCGTCTACAGGGTGGGACTTGCCAACCAGAACTATTCCTACGCCACGGCCATCGGTCTCTTCAGCGGCGTCATAGGTCTCGTTCTCGTATCATCCTCGAACGCTCTCAGCCGCAGACTGACGGGTGACGGAATCTACTAGGAGGAACAGAAATGGCAAGAGTAAAGGATACATCGGCCGGAGGAAGAGCCTTCAGCATAGTCGTATGGGTCGTGATGATTTTCACGCTCCTCGTCTGTCTCGTTCCCTTCATCTACATGCTTGCTCTCTCGCTTTCAAGTTCGAAGGCGATCATCAACAACCGCGTCTCCCTGTGGCCCGTCGGTTTCAACTGGGAAGCCTACAAGCAGATATTCCGCTATCCGAATTTCTTCCGTGCCTACGGAAACACGCTGTTCTATACGGTGGCGGGAACTACAATCGCACTCGTGATGACGATCTCGTTTGCATATCCTCTTTCGAAGTCCTTCCTCCGCGGCAACGGAATACTCAGGAAGATGGTCATCTTCTCGATGTTCTTCGCCGGAGGCATGATTCCGAACTATCTTCTCGTTTCGTCATTGCATCTCACGGGAACGAGGTGGGCGATGCTGCTTCCCTTCGCAATAAATCAGTTCAACCTGATAATCCTCATGAACTTCTTCCGGGGACTTCCGAGCGAGATAGAGGAGGCTGCCCTCATAGACGGAATCGACTATTTCAGGATTCTTCCCCAGATAGTCCTTCCGCTCTCGACTGCGGCAATCGCCACAATCGGGCTCTACTATGCGGTCTTCTTCTGGAATGACTGGTTCAACGGACTCATATATCTCAACAGCCGGCAGTACCCCGTCATGCTCTTTCTGAGGAACATCGTAAACGGAACGATGGTCGTCGGAGACAGTTCCTCTGCTTCTACCGACACCGCCTCTCTCTCGATTTCAATCAAGAGTGCCGTCATCATAACCAGTACTCTTCCGATTATCATTCTCTATCCATTCCTTCAGAAGTACTTCGTGAAGGGACTGACGGTAGGATCCGTAAAGGGTTAGACATGGCATACTTCAGAATCGACTGTTTCTCTTCCGTTCTCGACATGGCGACCAATGTGATCGTGACCGCACCGGACGGTATCGATCTCGGGAAGGCGCCGGTGGTGCTTCTTCTTCACGGCCTCAGCGACAATGCCTCCGGCTGGAGCCGCTACACGAGATGCGAGCAGTACGGGAGGGAGAAGGGCGTCATATTCGTGATGCCGGAAGTGCAGAGATCCTTCTACATGGATATGGACGAGGGACTCGATTACCTCACGTTTATCACCCGGGAGCTTCCCCAGTGGATAAGGAAGACTTTCCGCTTCGACGGGGAATGGTATGTCATGGGCCTGAGTATGGGGGGCTACGGTGCGATGAAGTGCGGCCTCCTGAGGCGGGATTTATTCCGCGGCATTGCAGCATTCTCCGCTGTTGCCGACATAAGGGCATGGTTCTCCATGCACGATGACGGCGAGAGAAGGGCGATAAGACGGACAATCGGAGACGAGGATGACCTTTACCATCTCTTCAGGGAATACGGACAGAATTCCCGTCTCTTTCTTTCATGTGGAACGGAGGACGGACTCTACAGGTACAACAGGGAGCTTTCGGATTATCTTGATACGCTTCCCGTCATGAAGGAGACATGGTTTGACAGGGGGACGCACTCCTGGAGGTTCTGGGACGAGAGCCTGAGCCGTGCACTGGATTACTATTTCGGAAAATGACAGAAAATACGGATTACAAATATGCTATAGGCCTCATGAGCGGGACATCCGCCGACGGAATGGACGGTGCTCTCATAAGAATAAGAGGGTGCGGGACGGAAACTGAGGTGGAGCTTGTGGATTTCCTCACCGAGGATTATTCCTCTGATTTCCGATCGGCTCTTCTCTCCCTCGCGAAAGGGGAGAGCGGAGGCTCGAGGGAACTCTCGAGAATGAACTTCGCCCTCGGGGAGAAGATGAAGAAGGTCTCTCTTTCCCTTATCGGAAGAAACTCACTGAGGAGGGAGGATATCTCATTCGTGGGATCCCACGGCCATACGTTCTACCATGAGCCTGAAGGGGTGATGTACCACGGCTCCATTGTCTCCTCCACGCTCCAGCTCGGAGAGAGCGCAGTCGTCGCCGAGGCTCTCGGATGCCCCGTAGTCTCCGACTTCCGCGTCAGCGATGTCGCTGCAGGCGGGCAGGGGGCGCCACTTGTCCCCTATACCGAGTACATCCTCTACGGCAACGGGAAAACCGACTGCGCTCTTCTGAACATCGGCGGAATCGGTAACATAACCTCGATAAGGAAAGGCGGCACTCTCGACGACGTCTTCGCCTTCGATACCGGTCCCGGCAACATGGTCATCGATGAGCTTGTCTCCATCTTCACGGACGGCCGGGAACGCTATGACAGAGACGGCTGTATGGCGGCAGAGGGCAGAGTTGACGACTCTCTGATGTCATTCCTTCTCGATGATGAATATCTCTCCCGCCCTCTCCCGAAGTCCACCGGACGTGAGCGTTACGGTGAGTCCTACGTCAGGGCGCTCCTTGAAAGAGCGGGGGAAATGAGACGGGAGGATATAATCAGAACGGTTACGGCATTCACTGCAGAATGCGTCAGAATCGGAATCGAGAGATTCTTCCCATCTCTTCCCGAAACGGTGCTCGTGAGCGGCGGCGGTGCCTCCAATCCCGTCATGATGGAGGAGCTTTCACAGAGGCTCGGAACAGGAGTCGGGAAGAACATATACTCCGACAGCAAGGAGGCTGTGGCATTTGCCATACTCGCAAACGAAAGACTGAACGGAAAGGCGAACAACGCCCCCGGCGCCACCGGGGCACGTCATCCCGTTGTCATGGGAAAGGTGGTCATATGCTGAGAGCAGTCGACAACGACGCATTACTTGAAAGACACCTGAAGGGGAAGAGGCTTGCACTGATGGTTTCCTCGGCATCCCTCACGGCATCTCTCGCGGCGACGAAGAGAAAACTCGCAGGGGCCTATGATGTTTCAATGCTTCTTGCTCCCGAGCACGGAATAAACGGGGCAAGGGGAGCGGGTGAGGAGTTCGGGGACGAAACGGACGACGAGACGGGACTTGCTGTAGTCTCGCTCTACGGCGGTGACAGTACGGCGCTGAAGAAGAAGCTTGAGAGCGTCGATGCTGTTGTCTACGACGTCCAGGATGTGGGCGTCAGATGTTATACGTATATTTCCACGCTTTATCAGCTGATGGAGCTCTGTGAGGAGACGGGCAGGGAGCTCATTGTCCTCGACAGACCCGATCCTCTTTCGCGCCTGGTGGAAGGGATAGTCATGGAGGATGAATACAGGAGCTTTGTCGGCTGCTATTCCCTTCCGATGCGTTACGGCCTTACCGCAGGTGAGGTGATTACGATGATGAAGGAAGAGGAGAAGAGAAAGGTCGAACTTACTGTCGTTCCTCTTACGGACTACGACCCCGGACTCTTCTATGATGACTTTTCTCCTCTCTGGATTTCCCCCTCTCCCGCGCTTTCCTCGTTCCAGAGCACGCTTCTCTACTCCGGCTTTGCCCTCCTTGAGGCTACGAACCTCTCCGAGGGACGTGGAACGAGTGCGCCCTTCTCCTTCATGGGAGCGCCCTTCATCGAGAGCTGGAGACTCGCCGATGAACTTCAGAGACTCTCTCTCCCGGGAGTCGCATTTGCTCCCGCATCGTTTGTTCCGTCGTTTTCGAAATATGCGGGAGAGGTATGCGGCGGAGTGCAGGCCGTGATTACCGATAAGAGGTCATTCAACGGCATGAGAAGCGTTCTCTCGTTTCTTCTGGCAGTGGATTCCCTCTACGGACCGGAACTCTCGTTTCTCCCGTCATCCGCACTTCCCGGAGCGAAGATGAACTCACTCCTCGGAACGGAATTCAAGACAGTGGATACAATCAGGGAACTGAGGCGGAACAACTGGGAAAAACTGAGAGCAGACGAGGAGAGCTTCATAGAAAGAAGCATGGAATACCGGAGGTACTGAGAATGGACAGTCTGACAAAACTCGGACAGCGTTTCGTCGTGGGATTCAGGGGATTGTATCCTTCTGACGGATTCATTGAAGAAATAAGGAGGATGAAGATCGGAAACATCATCCTCTTCAAGGACAATATAGAGAGCAGGAGTCAGCTCGAGAGGCTGACGAAGATGCTCGACAAAGTCATATTCGAGGCCACAGCCATACATCCCTTCATCATGATAGACCAGGAAGGCGGAATGGTCTCCCGGCTTCCGGAGGACTATGCCCTCATCCCCGGCGCGATGGCTCTCGCCGCCACGGACGACACGGAAGCGATAGAGAAATGCGGCTGGATTACCGCCCGTGAACTTGCCTCCAGCGGAGTCAACTTCGACATCGCTCCCGTTCTCGACATAAACACATCTCTCGAGAAGTCGATTCTCGGAGTGAGAAGCTACGGCGAAACGGCAGAAGAGGTCATCAGGTATTCCATCCCGATGATGAAGGGACTCGAAAGAGGAGGGGTCCTCTCCTGTGCCAAGCACTTCCCCGGTCACGGCGATGTTGCGGTGGATTCCCACATGGGGCTTCCCGTCTCCCATAAAACGGAGGAAGAGCTTCTCGAGTGCGAGCTCAGACCTTATGTGAGTGCGATAGAGCAGGGTGTTCCCTGTATAATGACGAGTCACATTCTCTTCCCCTCCGTCGATGACTCGGGCTATCCCGCGACGATGAGCGGAAGGATAATAAACGGAATACTCCGCACCCGGCTCGGCTTCAGAGGCGTCGTCATAACGGACTGTCTCGAGATGGGGGCGATAAAGGATCACTATACGACAGAGGAGGGAGCAAGAAGAGCCCTCGGGAGCGGCGTCGACATTGCATGCGTGTCCCATACGGTTTCGCTCGCTGTTTCCTCCATGGAGAGAATCATGAAGGACGAGGGCTGGGAGGAAAGGCAGGATGAGTCATTCGAAAGGATAATGAAGCTCAAGAATGAATACTTCTCGAAGAATACCCCGGTGCTCGGAGATGACGAGCTTGCCTCCTTCCGTAGTTATGTCGATTCGGTCGGAGAAAGGACAATCACACTTTACAGAGTGAAGAAGCCTCTTTCATTCTCCTCTGACACCCTCTTCATCGCTCCGCATCCCTTCGTGGTCACTGCAATCATGAATCCCGAGGACAGGGATCTCAGCTTTGCCCTTTCAATGGCATCCGAGTTCGGAGGCGGAAGCGTGGAGATTTCGATAGACCCGGACGGGAACGAGATAGAATCGGTCGTGAAGGAATCCTTACGCTGGAAGCAGGTTGTCATCGGAACCTACAACGGCTGCTTCAAGCGGGGCCAGCTTGAGCTTGTGGATGCTCTGGGGAAAACGGGATGCGACCTCGTCGTCGTTGCTCTGAGAAACCCCTATGATCTGAAGTATGCTCCGGAGAATGCCGACCTCGTCGCTATCTATGAATACTCTGCTTCCTCGATGAAGTGGTTTGTGAAGGCTGTGAGGGAGAATCTTCCGACAACGGTGAGAATTCCTTTTCTGAGAGGAGAGAACTGACATGGACATGCTCGTGAACCTTCTGGATCTTCCTTCAATCAGCGAAGACGAGAAAAGACTCAGGGACGAGGAGAATGTCGTCATCAGACGCGCCGTCACTCCCGACATGTACAGAGTCCTCGACTTCATAGAAAAGAATTCAACACTCTCTGCAAAGGGCGAGGCGACTGTCGCATTCTCCCATCAGCCGGTAACACTCTACATTGCAACATACTACGACGAGATTGTCGGCTATGCGTGCTACGAAGCCACCTTCCGCTCCTTCTTCGGGCCCCTCCGCGTCAGGGATGACTGGCAGAAGAAGGGAATCGGAAGGCTTCTCCTCATAAAGGCTCTTGAGGGACTGAGAGATATGGGTTACATCTACGGTGTCATAGGCTTTGTAGGGCCTGCCGGTTTCTACAGGAAGACAGTCGGTGCCGTCGAAATCCCGGGGAGCACTCCCGGGGGCTACCGCGACATGCTTTCCCTCAACAGAAGAAAGGAGCAGTGAGAGCCTCTTTTCACTTGTTTTCCGGTTCCTTGTGTAGTCGCTCTGCCTTTTCTCCCTTATCTTTAACAATGAAGGGAAAACCTTTATAATCTCCGGTAAATTTCAGTGGAGGACACAGAGCATGAAACTCTTTAACACAATGACACGCAGAGTCGAGGAATTCGTACCGATAAAGGAAAACAGGGTGTCCATGTACTGCTGCGGTCCTACAGTATACAACTATGCGCATATAGGTAATCTGAGAACGTTCATCTTCGAGGATGTCCTCAAGAGAACTCTCGAATACGACGGCTACAGGGTCAGGCACGTCATGAACATCACCGACGTGGGACACCTCACGGGTGACGGCGACGACGGAGAAGACAAACTTGGTAAGAGAAGCAGGGAGACGGGTAAGAGCGTCTGGGATATAGCACAGTTCTACACAGATGCCTTCTTCTCGGACGAGAATGCGCTCAACATCATAAGGCCGACTGTCGTCTGCCGGGCTACGGACCACATCGGGGACATGATTGACCTGATCAAAGTCCTCGAGGAGAAGGGCCATACGTACACTTCCGGCGGCAACGTATACTTCTCGATTGACACTATCTCCGACTACGGCAAGCTTGCCGGTCAGAGCCAGGACGAGAAGCTCAGCGGCGCCCGCATTGCCGTGGACGGCAACAAGCGCAATCCCAAGGACTTCGTCCTCTGGTTCACGAACTCCAAGTTCGGCGAGCAGGCGATGATGTGGGATTCCCCCTGGGGACGCGGGTACCCCGGCTGGCACATCGAATGCTCGGCGATGAGCATGAAGTACCTGGGGAAGCATTTCGATATCCACTGCGGCGGAATCGATGCGATTCCGGTGCACCACACCAATGAGATAGCACAGAGCGAGGCTGCAACGGGCGAGAAGTGGGTGAACTACTGGTGCCACGGCGAGTTCCTCCTCAACGACAAGGGAAAGATGAGCAAGTCCTCGGGCGAGTTCCTGACTCTCCCCGTCGTCGTAGGCCACGGTTACAACGCCCTGGACTACCGCTATTTCTGCCTCTCGGGGCACTACCGCACCCAGCTCAAGTTCAGCTGGGAGGCTCTCGACCACGCGAAGAGTGCACGCGAGAAGCTTGTCGGCATCACGTCGGCGCTGAAGAAGTCCGAGCCCGTGAAGACTTTCTCAGAGAAGGGCGAAGGCTGGAGGAAGGCGTTCGCGGACGCAATGAACAACGATCTCCGTGCTCCCGAGGCCCTTGCCCAGATGTGGCTGATGCTGAAGGACAATACGCTCTCCGACGGCGAGAAGCTCGGTCTTCTGCTCGATTACGACAGAATCCTCGGCCTGAGACTCGATGAAGTCGAAGCAAAGAGCGAAGAGAGAGTCGGAACGGACGAGGACTGGAAGCTTGTGGAGGAGAGAACACTGGCGAAGAAGAACAGAGACTGGGCAAAGGCCGACGAGATCAGGGATGCCCTCAGAGCGAGGGGCTTCACCGTCAAGGATACACCTTCCGGTGCAATTCTCGAAAAAATAGTGTAACCTTTCTCCGAGGACGATTGTTAACAAGATGGAAATAAAAAGTACCAACAGGGACGATTTCAGAAAAGTATACGATGAGAACTACACTCTGCTGATGCAGGTTGCGATGCACATCGTGTACAACCAGGAGATAGCTGAAGACCTGGTCCAGGAGGCTTTTGAAAGGTTCTTCGTGAAGAACATGAGCTTCCCGGGCATGGACGATGCTAAGTACTGGCTCCTGAGAGTGACGAAGAACCTCGCCCTCAACCACCTGAAGCACAACAAGCGTGAACTGCAGCTTGTTGAGAAGGTGAAGAAGATGCCCGGAAGCGAAATGGCCAACTATGTCGATTCCGCCCGCACCGTCATCGAGGAGGAGGAGAAGAAGAGAGTGAGACGCGCCGTCGAATCTCTTCCGGACAACCTGAGACTGGTTATCCAGCTCAAGGAGTACTCGGGACTCGACTACAAGGCGATCGGGAAGGTCCTGGGTATTTCCGAAACTAACGTTAAGGTCAGGGTTCACCGGGCACGACGCAAGCTCGAGAGTCTTCTGGCTTCGGAGGATAAAGATGTGTATTGATCTGCAGATGCTTTCGGCTTATCTGGACGGGGAACTGAAGGAACCGTACAGAACACAGGTGGAGGAACATCTTCAGCACTGCGGGGCATGCCGCAATCTTCTTCAGAGCATGCAGCGGATGGACAGAACGGTTCAGAGTGATTCGTTCAGTGACGAGGAACTCGGAAGAAACAAGGATGCCGTCTACAAGAAGCTCGACAACAAGCTCTTCGGGGAGAAGAACAGAATCAGCATCTTTCGCCGCAAGGTACAGATGAGCATTCCCACGATGATTGCGACGGCGGCAGCCGCTACGTTCATCTTCGTCGGAGGCTTCATGCTCTTCGGCACCAACGCCGACCAGACGAGCGACATCCTTCCCTCGTTCTCCGTCAACGCAGAGAGCGAGAACGTGAGACTTGTCTCGAACACGAAGGAGAGCCTCGACAACTACTCTCTCGAGGAGATTCTCCAGTACCTCGACAGCAAGGGATACAATGTCGATATCTCAATCAAGGGCCTTCAGCCTCTGGAGGTGACGACGGAAGCACTACCTGAGACGGAAACGGCAGGTGAATGATTACAAGTGCAGGGCGACCTGCACTTTTAATTTGTCCAGGCAATTGTTCTGACGCCTCTTATCTGTTAAGATTCTTCCGTTTACCGGAGGTGATTTCAATGATGAAAGCGGTGGAACTTGAAAAGGCTTACAATCCAAAGGATTTCGAAGACCGCATTTACAGCGAGTGGAAAGAGAAGGGCGAATTCGGTCCGAAGAACGGGGAAGGACACTTCTCCGTCGTCATGCCGCCACCGAATGTAACGGGCGTCCTCCACATGGGGCATGCCCTGAACAACAATCTGCAGGATATCATCGTAAGATACAAGAGAATGAAGGGACTTCCGACTCTCTGGGTTCCCGGTACCGACCATGCGGGAATCGCGACGCAGAACGTCGTCGAGAGACAGCTTCAGAAGGAAGGCCTCAGGCGTCAGGACATCGGACGCGAGAAGTTCCTCGAGAGAACCTGGCTTGTCAAGGAAAAGCACCATGACATCATAAAGAGCCAGCTCGAGAAGCTCGGCTGCTCATGCGACTGGGAGCACGAAAGATTCACGATGGACGAAGGTCTCAGCCGTGCTGTCAGGGAAGCTTTCGTCACGCTTTACGAACGCGGCCTCATCTACAAGGGCAACTACCTCGTGAACTACTGTCCCAAGTGCGGAACGGCACTTGCCGATGACGAAGTCGAGTACGAGAACATTCCCGGAAAGCTCTATGACGTAAGATACCCGTACTCGGACGGTTCTGGCTGGATCACCGTTGCGACTACAAGACCCGAGACCATGTTCGGAGACACCGCTGTTGCCGTGAACCCGACTGACGAGCGCTACACTGCAGTCGTCGGAAAGACGGTTCACCTGCCTCTTACCGACAGGGACATCCCCATCATCGCGGACTCGTTCGTAGAGAAGGAGTTCGGAACCGGTATGGTCAAGATCACTCCGGCTCACGATCCGAACGACTGGGAATGCGGAAAGAGACACAATCTCGAGCCCATCAATATCCTCAATCCCGACGGCACGCTCAATGACAACTGCCCGGAGAAATACCGCAACATTCCCGCTGCCGAAGCGAGGAAGATGGTTGCAGAGGACCTCAGGGCTCAGGGGTATCTAATAAAGGAAACGGACTACAATCACGATGTCGGACACTGCTACCGCTGTCACACGGTCGTCGAACCGTATCTTTCGGAGCAGTGGTTCGTCAGAATGCGCGGTATGGCCGACAAGGCAATCGACGCATGGAAGAAGGGCGACATCAGATTCTACCCCAAGAGGTGGGAGAACACATACCTCCACTGGATGGAGACAATCAAGGACTGGTGCATCTCCCGTCAGCTCTGGTGGGGACACAGAATACCCGTGTGGTACTGCTCCGACTGCGGTGAGATGATTGTTTCGCGTGAGGATGCAACCCAGTGTCCGAAGTGTCACTCTCAGAATCTCAGACAGGACACCGATGTACTCGATACATGGTTCTCATCATGGCTCTGGCCCTTCAGCACGCTCGGATGGCCGGAGAAGACTGTCGACTTCGAGCGCTTCTTCCCGACGAATACACTCGTTTCTGCATACGACATCATCTTCTTCTGGATCAGCCGTATGATCATGGCAAGCGAGGAGTTCCTCGGAGTCGCTCCATTCAGGGACATCGTAATCACGGGGCTCGTGAGGGACATCCAGGGAAGGAAGATGAGCAAGAGCCTCGGTAACGGCATCGACCCCCTGGAGGTAATAAAGGAATACGGCGCGGACGCCACGAAGTTCACGCTCTGCTACCTTGCAGCACAGGGACAGGATGTCCAGATCGACATGAACTCCTTCCGCCTGGGCTCCAGGTTTGCAAACAAGATCTGGAACGCAACGAGATTCCTTCTCATGAATCTCGAGGGCAGGGAGATGGTTCCCGTTACAAAGGACAAGCTCTCCGTCATGGACAGATGGATCTACTCCTCACTCAACCGCACGATTGCCACGATTGACAGCGCAATGGATGGCTACCACTTCAACGAGGCAGCTTCGGCAGTGTATTCGTTCTTCTGGAATGACTTCTGCGACTGGTACATCGAGGCAAGCAAGGAGAAGCTTCTGAGAGGCACGGACGAAGAGAAGAACATCCAGGTCTCCATCATCATGGACATCCTCGAAATCTCCATGCGCATGATGCACCCGTTCCTGAGTTTCCTTACTGAGGAAATCTATCAGAAGCTTCCGAACCACAAGGGCGATGTCATCTCCGCTCAGTTCCCCGAAACGAGGGAGGAGTGGAAGGACGACGAGGCGGACAGGGCTCTCGAATACCTTCAGGAAATCGTAAGGACTGTCAGAGCGTCGCGCTCATCTCTCGGAATAGGACCGGAGAAGAAGATCAAGGTCGTTCTCAGACCCGACAGTGACAACGCATTCCGCGCTTTCCTCCTCGAGGAAGCGAAGACTCTCGCGTCGTTCACCGGTTCCTCTCCGTTCGTTATCGACATCGACCAAGAGGAAGATGTCTCGGGACAGTTCCCCGTCCACGGACAGGGCTTCGAGGCCTTCGTCTTCGCACGTGACGCCATCGACGTCGAGGCCGAGATAAAGAGACTCGAGAACGAGATGAAGAAAGCCGAGGCAAATCTCGAGGGAAGCAACAAGAAGCTTTCCAACGAGAACTTCATCGCTCACGCAAAGCCGGAGGCGGTGGAGAAGGAGAGAGGCAAGAAGGCCGAATTCGAGGAGACAATCAGAAAGAGCAGAGAGCACATCGAGCTTCTTTCGTCCCTCAGATGATCTTCACTCAACAGAGATAGCACAGCTCCGGGAAACCGGGGCTGTTCACGTTTTCTGAACATATGTGCAGGGAAGGATGTCTGTTATCTTCAGTTCCTTCAGAGCGGCGTTCCGCTGCCACTGTGAATTTATATTTATTGCTTCCTTCAGCAAAGTACCGTTATTACACTGCTATTACTTTCAGGACGATTTCCCGTTTTCAATCGATTTCAGTGTTAAATACAATACAACTTCATACATTTGTTGAATTTGTGAACTTGTTGCATATTTTAGTGATATATTGCTCCATTTTTCTTATTTCTAAAAAATAAAGATTGACAAATAACATACATGCGATACAGTGATATTGTTTTTAAAACACGTTTTCTGTTACATCTGTTCATTCGTCACTGCGGGGTACTGACGAGGGGATTCCGGGCATTCAAAAAGGAGTATACCGCCTCTCTCTGTCTCTTCTCCGCGAGGGGAAGAACAGGTACGTGTTTTCTGTTCCGGCTGAGAGGTCAGTGGAGATCAGGTCCCGGCTTTCCTCCGGAGAGGATTGAGAGGAAGTTATACTGTCATGAAGAACTATCTGAAGCAGTTATATGATATTGCGGTGATGTACTATGAGGACAAGCTCACCCAGGAGGAGATAGCGGAAAAGACGGGAATGGCCCGTCCGCAGGTCTCGAGGGCGCTTGCACAGGCCGTCACCACGGGCATTGTCGAGATAAAGGTGAATCTTCTGTCTCCTTCGATATATGTTGCGGAGAGCCTCAGAAAGAAACTCGGACTGGAGAAGGTCTACGTTGCTCCCTACCGCGATGATGAGGATGAAATGGAGCACGATGTGCTGGATGACGTAGCAGCCTTCGCGTCCGATGTGCTCAGCAGGGAACTCCACAGTGAGGAGAACATAGGAGTGGGATGGGGAGATGCAGTCTACAGGACGATCAAGATGCTTACCCCTCTCGATGACAAGGCGCGCTGCAGTCTCTGCTTTCCTCTTGTCAGCTCTGTCGGCTTCCATGAACCGTGCTATCAGATGAATCTTCTTGTCGGCATGATGGCCGAGAAGATTCATGCCCGTCCTCTGTTCTTCAATGAATCAAACATCGCCAACGAGTCGACCGATGAGATGAAAAGGGCCTGGGACAACATAAACGTCGCCATTGTCGGAATAGGACCGTATCCCGCGACGAAGTTCAGAAACAACCCCACAGCGTCTGAGTGGCTCGACAGGCTCGACAGCAGATCCCCCAGGGGTGATATTCTCGGTCGTTTCTACAACGAGGACGGCTACCTCGAGGCTTCGAGCAAGCTCGTCAATATTCCCGTGAAGTCCCTCAGAAAAGCGGAGAAGATCATTGCGATATCGAGCGGAAGAGGAAAGACCGAGGCCATACGCATTGCGGCGAAGCTGGGGTACATAACACACCTCATAATCGATCAGGATGCGGCAGAGGAGCTTCTCGATGCCGTAGACGGCGCTTTTCAGTCGTGAGGAGACAGTGCCCGGAGAACCCCCGGGTTCTTTTTCTTCAGTAAAGACTGTGTGAACGGCATTACTCTTCAGTGCCACATGTTTTCTTTGGCCTGAAGGACAGGACAAGCCATGTGAAGAAAGCATGAACAGACCTGTTCCTGCGACGGTATCGGGAGCGACGCATGGCTCGTGTATATGTTTTCATCCTTCAAGAGCCTCTGTGTACTGACAAGGCTCTTCTCTTCGGTTACGGGAACGGTTCTCTTACCATCTTCGTGGAAGCTGCATGAAGCAGAAAGAGAGGGCCGTCGTTTGACGGCCCCTTCAGTTTATTCTGTTTTTGTATCCTTCTCCTGGAGAATTTCTATTCTTCTCTCCTTGCAGAGCTTGGCAATTTCGCTGAGTGCGTTTCTTGCCCTTGTAGCAGAAAGCTTTACGCCCTTTTCCGTGAACTTTTCGTTTTCTGCGAGGTAGATCTCAAACTGTTTCTTCAATTCGTCATGTGCTGCCATGCTTTTTCTCCCTTTTTTTAATTTAACTTAGGAAAATAATACCATATTGACGTTGAGACGCAAGAAATTATTGTATTGCTCCCGGCTTCAGGAACTCCTGAATGATTTGTTCTCCTCAGATCTTCCTGCGGCGTCGTCTCTTAGACGGAGAAAGCGCCTTCGTGTGATACTACAGTCCGTGGTCTTATGAAAATACCTAATGCGGATATCTATGTAACCGGCAGCAATTCGAAGATGCTTTCTTCAGATATTCTGACCCAGTTCAGAGACCGAGGCGACGAAATCCGCGTAAATCCGCTATCATTTGCCGAAGTCTATGAACTACACGAAAGACAGACGCGGGGCATGGCGTGAATACTATACCTACGGTGGTATGCCTGCGGTATGGGAACTGGAAACACATGAGTAAAGAAGCAGATATCTCGATGACCTTTTCAAGCGTACGTACATCAAGGATATTCTGGAACGTAACAACATAAAAAATGATAAGGCGATACTGGAAATCCTTCTGAATGTTCTTGCTTCTGGAATCGGTAGTCTGACCAATTCTTCCAGACTCACAAATACATTCCTCGGTGAGCGTGGTATCAGCATTTGGGAAAATACGATTGACAGTTATATCGGCTACTTCATGGATGCCTTTCTGCTCAGGAAGGCTCAGCGGTATGATGTCAAGAGACGGAAGTACATCAAGACTCTGCTCAAGTACTACTATTCAGATGTCGGACTCAGAAACGCCCGCATCAGCTTCCGGCAGGTGGAGGAATCTCATCTGATGGAGAATGTCATATACAACGACCTCATCCGCAGAGGTTTCGATGTTGATGTCGGTGTCGTTGAACAGAACATCAGAACAGATGAAGGTAAGAATGCACGCAGACAGCTTGAGGTTGATTTTGTTGTAAACAGGGGGGGACAGACGCTGTTATATCCAGTCCGCTCTTTCTGTCGATACCCCAGAGAAGAAAGCGCAGGAGCTTGCTTCCCTGCTTCATATTCCCGATTCATTCAGAAAGATTGTCGTGGTGAGGGACTATATCCAGCCCTGGATTGATGAGAATGGAATACAGTATGTCGGTGTTGAAGATTTTCTTCTGGATGACAGTTTTCTGAATCAGTCCTTCTGCCAGTGGTGGTGATTTACCGATGTGAAAATCAACAGGATGGTGAATCAGCAGTATTCAGTACTTACGGTATTCCCGTTCTGATGCATGCTGGAGACACTTCTGTCTTCAGACCTCGTCTCCCTTCCAGACGAACTTCTTTCCTCTGATGCGTGTCAGCACGCTGTGGAGGTACATCGCGCAGATCATCGTTATCGTGAGAGGCCCCGAGAGACTTGTCGATATACGGAACTTAAGGCAGCGCGAAGCCGTGTACCAGCTTGTGAATATGCCCAGCCACCCCGCGAGCATCAGAGCGAGCATCTTCGTCTCTCCGTATGCGAGATAGAGCGGTGTAAGCACCGGCGCCCACGACACGGTGAGAAGGAACATGACTGCTATGACGAGGAAGAGGAACATCCATACTGACGGCGGGAATACTCCTGCAAGCGAGCGCTCGATTCCCCTGAAGGCATCCTTTCCCGTCTCGTACATGCGGCAGGAGACATAGTCGCTGAGAGTAGTGAAGGCGTACCTCTTCCTCTTCTTCATGAAGGCCTTGATTATCCCGAGGTCGTCGCAGATCTGGCCGTCAAGCATTCCGTAGCCTCCGACCTCGTCGTAGGAGGATTTCTTCATCATGATGAACTGTCCGATTCCAATTGCGAAGGAGGAAAGATGGAGCGTGTTGAATATGAAGTGGGGGATGCAGACGTTGGAGAAGACCATGCTGGCGGTGATTGTGCGTGCCGTGTATGATGACGAATACTCTGCGGGGAAGCCCGAGAGGATGTCGTAGTGTCCGCTCTCCATTATCTTCAGTGCATTGAGTATGCTTTCCTTTCCGTGGATTGTATCTGCATCGGTACAGAGAAGGTACTTTCCCCTTGCATGCGGAATGAGGGAGAGCATGGCATTCATCTTGCCGTGGGATGAGTACTTTCCCTTCTCGGTCCTGTACCCGTGGACTCTTGCGTCCCTTGCCTCAAACTCCCTGATGATTTCCCATGTCCGGTCCGTCGAGCGGTCGTCAGCAACGAGAATCTCGATGTTGTCGTATTCCTGTCCCGTCATGCTCTCCAGAAGGGATGGAAGATTCTCCTCCTCGTTACGCGCGGGGATTATCACGGAGACGAGAGGCTTCCCGGTAAGTGCGTGTTTCCTTCCTCTTCTGTTTATCCTGTGGAACCGCACCGCATTGAGAACGGTGCAGAGGACAAGCCAGATGCCGAAAAGCAGTGTTGATATGCTTACTGCGGTGAGGTATGTCTTCACTTCTTATCCAGTTTCTCCCTGAGTTCCAGTAGGGCGTTTTCTCCGGAATATATCCTGAGGGCCTTATCGAGGTACTCCCCCGATTCCTCATAATCATGCCTGTTATAGTACGCAGTGGCAAGTGCCCCGTAGAGAGAATACACATTCTCCTCACACATTGATGCCGTTTCATCAAGAAGGGGAGTGAGGATCTTTATCGCATTCTTGTTCGAGCCGCCCGCTATCTGGGGAGTGTAGATGAGTCTCCATGCGTTCATGAGGACTATGTACACTTCGTCCGGAAATTCCTCGTAGAGCTTCTTCGTGTGCTTCGAGTTCTCCATTCCGGTGAACATGTCCTTCGTTATGTAGTAGTCCGATGCCGTGACCTCGGCCCCGGCTATACGTGAGAGCACGTCTTCTCCCGTACACTCTGCAGCGTTCTTCTCCTGGAGAGCGTAGTGCTCCTTCGCCTTCTCTTCATTGCCGTTGTCCACGTAGTAGCGGACCATGTTGTACTCTGCTCTTGCCTTCTCCTGGGGCGTCAGACTGTTCTTCATGTAAACCGAGTAGAGACTCTCCACTTCCGATGTTCCCCTGTTGTTCCTTATTGCGGAGAAGAGCGCCCGCCAGTCGAGAGAATCGTATTCCAGCCAGGAGTCGGAGTAGGCTGAAAGGGAGAGAAGGGGAAGAAGAGCGAGGAGGAGAATGAGTATCTTTCTTTTCACGTTGTGTCCTATACGTATTTCACATCCGAGAGCTTACGGATTATGTAGCCTTCCTTAAGCGGAAGAGTTGTCTTTATAAAGCCTTTCTTCATGTGGTCGAGCTGCAGAAGCGGGAATCCGTTCTCATCCAGGAGTGTGACCTTATCTTCCTTTAAAAGAGGCACGTCCGGTCCGATGAACTCGATTTCGTCTCCTCTCTTTATGTGGTTTCTGCAGTTGATCTCCCAGATTCCGTCCCTTATCTCCTTACCCACGGATCCGAGAAAGGTGTAGTTGCGTTCATACCCGTAGCTGGTCGGCTTCGACACATCCTCCTTCGTCTCGAAGGCGTCGGACGAGTAGAAGAAGCCCGTCGTGAACTCCCTGTGAGAGACGTCGAATATGTCCTTTCTGTATTCACCGGCATCCGGGGCGTTGTCGAGGGCCTTGCGGTATGCCCGGGTGACGACTGCAGTGTAGTAGATGCTCTTCATCCTTCCTTCGATCTTCAGTGAATCGAGTCCTGCATTCTTCAGGTCGTCGAGGTGGTCTATCATGCAGAGGTCCTTCGAGGAAAGGATTGCCGTATAGCCGTCGCCTTCCTCGATCGGATAGTAGTGACCGGGGCGCTCCTCCTCTTCGAGAGCGTAGTGCAGCCTGTAGTTCCAGCGGCAGGTGTGGGAGCAGTCGCCGCGGTTTGCACTGCGGCCCGTGAGACAGGAAGAGAGTATGCAGCGGCCGGAGTATGCCATGCACATCGCACCGTGTACGAAGGCCTCGAGCTGCAGTCCGGGTACTCTGTCCTTTATCCTCTTTATGTCGTCAAGCGATGCCTCTCTGCCGAGAATGACACGTCTGAATCCCATGTTGTAGTACATTCTCGCGCTTTCGCTGTTGATGCAGCTCGCCTGGGTCGAGAGGTGAAGCTCCTTATCGGGAAAATACTTCTGGAAGAAGGGTACCGTTCCGATGTCGCTGACGATGAAGGCATCGAAAGGCCAGAGGGCTATCTCGTCCCTCATGCTCTCGAGCTCCTCGATCTGAGGCTGGCGGAAGAGTATGTTCATCGTGCAGTAGAGCCTCTTTCCGCTCTTTTCCTTTATTCTCCTGACCTTCTCGAGTTCGTCTTCGGGAAAGTTTCCCGCATTGGCTCTCAGCGAGAACTTCGTCAGCCCCATGTAGGCTGCGTCCGCGCCGTAGTTGAATGCAGTTTCCAGCTTTTCGTAATTCCCCGCGGGGGAGAGCAGTTCTATTGCCACCTGAATGCCTTCGAGAAAGCCTCGGCCTGGAGGGCGAGTTCCTCTGCCTTCTCCTCCTCGGTCTTCTCTTTATTCTTCTTCGATATGTTCTCGAGCTCCTCCTCCGAGAGGCGTTTCGTCGTCTCCGCGGGGAATGCTATCGCGATTACATCGAGTATTGTCCTGACGGGATGGAAGACGACGTCTCCCTTTACTTCCGCGTCCAGTTTCTCGAGGTCCCTGACGTTGTCCTCGGGGATTATGATTTCCTCTATGTTGTTTCTTCTGGCCCCGAGAATCTTCTCCTTGAGCCCTCCGATCGCCTCGACCTTGCCCGTGAGCGTGAGCTCTCCCGTCATCGCAAGTCTGGGCTTTACAGTCATTCTCCTGTACATGCTCCAGAGAGCGGTGAAGAGTGTGATTCCCGCACTCGGACCGTCCTTCGGAACTGCTCCCTCGGGGCAGTGGAGATGGACTGTGTTCTTCTCGAAGAACTTCATATCGAGTCCCCTCAGGTATGCTTCGTGCTTGACGCTCGACCAGGCAATCGCCACGGATTCCTTCATGACGTCCCCGAGCTGTCCGGTGACCTTCATGTCTCCTTTTTCGGGGATTGCCACGGCCTCCACGGGGATTACATCGCCGCCGGCAGATGTCCATGCGAGTCCCATCGCCATACCGATCGTGTCCGCAACGACGATTCTGTCGGAGGGGAATACGGGAAGACCCAGGTAACCGTGAATGTCCTTTTCCCTGACGCGGACAGTCTTTCTCTCCTCTTCGGGAGTCTCGAGAATCTTCAGCGCGACCTTTCTCATTACCTTGTCGAGTTCATTCTTGAACTGTCTCACTCCCGCCTCGCGTGCGTATTCCTCTGCAATGAGGGAGAGTGCTCTGTCGTCTATTCTGAACTCCTTCTTCGTCAGTCCGTTCTTCTTCAGCAGGTCCGGTACGAGGTAGTCCTTACCGATGTGGAGCTTCTCGTTGGGAGTATAGCCGCTCATCTCGATTATCTCCATACGGTCATAGAGCGGTCTCGGGATACGTGAAAGGTCGTTTGCCGTCACGATGAAGAGAACCTTCGACAGATCGTAGGGAAGGTCGAGATAGAAATCGCGGAAGTTGACGTTCTGTTCGGGATCGAGAACCTCCAGGAGTGCCGATGCAGGGTCTCCCGTCCTGCTTTCGCCCATCTTGTCGATTTCATCGATGAGGATGACGGGATCCGTGACGCCCACGGACTTTATTCCCTGTATGAGCTTACCCGGCATTGCGCCGATATACGTTCTCCTGTGTCCCTTGATTTCGGCTTCGTCCCTCATGCCACCGACGGAGAAGCGGTAGAACTTCTTTCCGAGAGCCTTCGCTATCGACGAGCCGACACTTGTCTTACCGACTCCGGGAGGGCCTGCGAGGCAGATCACCGCACCCTTGCCCGTCTGCGCTTTGAGACGGGAAGCGAGGAATTCGACGATTCTCTCCTTCACTTCCTTCATGCCGTAGTGGTCCTTCTCGAGCTGCTCCTTCACCGCAGTGATGGAGTAGGCGGGTACCTTCTCCTCGAAGTCGAAGGGAAGGTCGAGTATGGTCTCTATGTAGAGTTTCGTGAGCATGTATTCGGGATTCATTGTCTCGAGTCCCGCAAGCTTCTCGAGTTCCTTGTCCAGGGCTTCCCTGTACTCATCGGGAAGCTTCTTCTCCCTTGCCCTCTCGAAGACGTCGCCCTTCTTCTCCTTTTTCGAGCCTTCTCCGACCGAGGCGCCGAGAACTTCATTGAGTTCTCCGTTGAGGGCCTTGATCTGCTCTCTGAGTATCGCCTCCCTGTTGCGGTTCTTCATCTTCGTGATGAGTTCCTGCTTGACTCTCTCTTCCTTTTCCAGCACTTCCTTCTCGCCTGCGATGTAGCTTGTCAGAGCCTGGATCCTCTTCTTCGCGTCCGTCTCCTCCAGAAGCTCTTCGAGAAAGTCCTTCGGTGCGGACACGAGAGCCGCTGCGGCGTACCAGCAGACAGCCTCGGGGGAGTCGAAGTTCGTGATGTTCACGTCGGTGGCGAAGTTGAAGACCTGGGTCTTTCCGAGTGACGACACGAGGTCCTTGAGAACTCTCGTGTAGGGCTGGAGCACCTTGAAGGGTGTCTTCTTGTCTTCGAGTGTCACGCCGTCGGCGAAGACTGGAGTCGAGCCGAACTGATAGCGTGTGATGCTTATCCTCTTCACGGTGGTCGTGAAGAGATGTATGCAGTTGTTGGGAAGCTTTATGTATTTGGTTATCTTTACAAGAGTGCCGACGGGCCTGAGGGACTTCTCGTCATCCTCCTTCTCCTGGAGAACGGCAAGGAAGTAGCCTTCGTGCTCGATCGCCCAGTTGACGCACCTCAGGTCGTAGGGGCGTGCAATCATGAGCGTCGTGAGAGTCTCCGGAAAGAGAGGTCTCTCGATAAGCGGGAGTACGGGCACCTGGGAAACTGTGTCTGATGCGAATTTATCTTCCATGAAAATATCCTTTAGCAAGTAATATAACATGAAAAAGGGGAATCGTCGGCATGGCGGGGGAAGAAAAGTTGAGAAAAACGGGAATTCTCCCTCCACGGCCTCTCGAAAATTGTTGCATTTTGTTGCAGATGTGCTATTCTCTACTCAAAGGAAGTTAAAAAATGGAAGGAAAACTCATAGTTATCGCCATCGGCGGCAATTCATTGATCGAAGATAGCAAGCACGTCACAGTGCACTCGCAGTATGATGCTGCAAACAAGACTGCAAAGCACATTGCACGCCTTGTCAAGGCAGGCAACCGCGTCGTCATCGCACACGGCAACGGCCCCCAGGTAGGCTACATCCTCCGCAGAGCCGAAATCGCATCCACCGAGCTCCACACCGTTCCTCTCGACAGCTGTGTCGCAGATACGCAGGGAGCAATCGGCTACCAGCTCCAGATGGCTCTCGACAACCAGATGGCTGCAGACGGACTGAAGAAGAACATCGCAACTGTCGTCACACAGGTTGAAGTGAAGGACGACGACCCGTCCTTCAGAAAGCCCACGAAGCCCATCGGATCGTTCATGAGCGAAGAGGTTGCCATGGAGCATAAGGAAAAGGACAACTGGAGTGTCGTCGAGGATGCCGGAAGAGGCTGGAGAAGAGTCGTTGCTTCCCCCAGGCCCGTTTCAATCATCGAACTCGAGACAATCAAATGCCTCCTCGACAACGGAATCATCGTCATCGCAGCAGGCGGCGGCGGAATTCCCGTCGTGAAGAACGCTGACGGAACACTCAGCGGAAGGGAAGCCGTAATCGACAAGGATCTTGCAGCCGCAATGCTCGCGAAGGACCTCAATGCCGACATGTTCGTCATCTCCACCGCAGTTCCGAAGGTATGTCTCAATTTCGGCAAGCCCGACCAGAAGACACTCGACAGCATGTCCGTGAAGGAAGCTGAGCAGTATATGGCAGAGGGGCACTTCGCACCCGGTTCCATGCTCCCGAAGATCCAGGCTCTCACCGACTTCGTCAGGTCGACGGGCAACACGGGTATCGTAACGGATCCCGAGAACCTCTACGACGCAGTATACGGAGAGATGGGAACAAAGGTCGTGAAGGACTGATTATTTCCTCTTCTTCAGAAGATACACAAGGGCTTCGGCTGAGTAGAGCAGCAGTGCCGGGAGTGCCGGGGCCCATATATCCTGGATGAAGAACGAGGGAAGGATGAGCTTGAGAACAATAACAACTGCAAGAAGACCAAGCATCACAAGGGAGAGGAGAGAGATTTTCCTCTCCCTTCTTCTTTTTCCGATGCTCATGAAGTGCAGTACAGCCGATACGAGACAGAGCGGTGTAAGTATGAGTATGTTGAGGTTGTCGTGCGTGACGTAGTGGATCGTGAAGAACTCGAAGAAGATTAGTACGAGGCTCATGATTCCGAATATGGAAAATACGACTCCGAGTACAGCGTCCGGTACGTGGTGGTACTTCGTCAGTGAAGCCGCGAGAGATAACAGTGCAAGTGCGACGCCGAAGAGAAGGGACCTCAGAGTGAGCGACCACTTCTCCGGAGTGGGTTTACGCTCCTCGGTTTCATATACGATTTCGCTCTCCGTCTGCTGGTATTCCTCAATCGCCTTCTCGAGGTTTCCCGGAAGGTAGCATTCCTCCCACCTCGTCGTCTCCTCGTCAACGGATTTTCCGAGCATGTAGTTTATGACCCAGCATACGAAGAATGTCGAGCGTGAGAGATGGCGGTTGACACTGTATCGGATGGTCTCGGTGCTCTTCTGGCTCCTCAGCCATTCCTCGAAGTCCCCGCCCGTCGCCCAGGAGTACATGTCCCTGAGTCTCGTTGCGCAGTTGTCTCTGAAGTAGTCGTAGAGGTATGTCCTGTTCTCCTCCTCGGTGTTGTAGAGAAGAAAGGACCAGAGCGCCTTCTTCCCGTCCTTCGTGAGGTCGAGTTCCAGCATGGACACGGTCCTGTCGTCCCCGATGAGGCTGAGGATGCGGTAGCGCGCATAGGTCTCCCAGACCTGGTAGTAGAGCTTTCCGAGTATGAAGTTCGGAAGGAAGGTGCTGTCAAAGGTGAAGATTCCGTAATCGAAGCCCACTGCGTCGTACCCCTCTCTCTCCACGACGAACGCCGAGTGGCCGAAGTTCTCCCACACTGCGCTTCCTTCTCCTCCCGTGAGAAGATATATCTTCATATTCTCATAGTATTCCTCTTCGCTTCCGGATACCGCTTCCGTTTCGAATGCCGCAAGCTCCTCGGAGGAGGAGAATAGATCGTCCCTGACCGTAAGGGCTGCGGAGAGCGAAAAAGCGAGAAGCATTACGAGAACAAAGGAGAGGATTCTTTTCATAGCCAGTATAATAAACGGGGAAGGGGCGAAATACAAGGAATGCCGGTTCTTGCGTCCCCTGTCTCCGTCGCTTATACTGGAGGAAATCACATCAACTCAACGGAGGGTGAATAATGAAAAAGACAATTCTCATCATCGCGGCAGTCTGTGCCGTTCTTATGCTCACGGGCTGTATGACCGCGAAGGAAGGTCTCAGTGACTCCGGTGTTACGACCTCTCTCGTACCCAGGGAGTACGAAGTCCTCGGCTCAATCGAATTCGACGGAACCGTGAAGAACGTCCTGGGACTCTTCACCTGGGGCGGAAAGGGCTACGAAGAGCTTCTCGAAGAGGCAGTCGAACTCTATCCGGAGGCAGACGCCGTCATCGATATCTACAAGGACTACAAGGCATCCATGATTCTCGGTGTCTATAACACCTGGACAACGTCCTATTACGGAACGGTCATCAGTTACAGGTAAGCGCTTATCTGATGCGATAACTGGGGAGAGGTCTTCGGATTCTCTCCTCTTTTTTCAGCCGCTGATTTCTTCTGTGACAGGTACATCAATACGGAGAAGGCCGTTCATCTCATCGGTCTCAACTTCACATCCGAGAAAAGACAGGTTGACTCCTGGGTCGAAGAGACTCTCGACAAAACGAAGGAGCCGACGTATCTCGGGTGAAGTTGTCCGATTAATTGCCCGTTATTCCTCCTCTGATTCCCGTCTTTGTGTTATATTCATGATTATGGACAGGGACTTCAAGACACTGGGAATCATCGTAAAGAGGGAGAACAGGGGAGAGAGAAACGTACTCCTCTCGCTCCTTACCCCCGACATGGGGCTCATTGACGTCCTTTCCTTCGGAGGCGGCAGGGGAGCCTCCTCATACCGCGCACCTCTCTACGGCGAGGGAGTCTTCTCCCTCGAGAGAAAGAACGGCTCCACCGTCTATCTCAAGGATACCCAGATCATAAGCGAACACGAATGGGTGAAGGATTCGATCGAGAAGGTGGGGCTCGTGAGTCTCTTTTCCGAGCTCGTCATAAAGAGCCGGAGCGCAGAGGGGGGTATATATAAACTCTACACCTCGGCTCTCGACAGCATCACGGACGGAAATGCAGACAGAACCGCCGTATTCTTCCTCACTCATTTTCTTCTTTCCGAGGGGCTCAGCGGCGACTGGGAGACATGCCCCATGTGCGGAAAGAAGTACGACGAGAAGGAGATTCTCGGTTTTTCTACACTCTCCTCGAGTGCAGTATGCTCCTCGTGCGACACGCTCTCGGGGACTCTCATCCTTCCCCCGAATGCCCGGCGCTACTGTCTGAGAGTGTCCGGAGCTTCTCTCGAGGAGGCACTCGCATTCGGGATATCTGCCGAGGCGGCGAAGAGGATAAGACGCTATCTCATACGCTCCCTCGAATACATATTCCCCTCCCGGCTCATGACAATCGAGTCCGGTCTGATCAGTTAAGGAAAAGTTGAATATATGAAGGTGAAAATTCCGGCTCCCGATATGGAAGCAGCAGCAAAGCTGAATGAAAGGTTCTCCATCCCCCTCCTTGCCGCCACGATAATGACGCGGCGCGGCATAGGGGAGGAGGATGTCAGGTACTATCTCGAGGACGACATCGTCTACCAGCACAGTCCCTTCACAGTCGACGACGTCTACACGGCCGTCGAGAGAATCGAGGATGCCCTCGATACAACCGAAGGGAAGGAACAGGAAAAGATAATGATTTACGGCGACAGGGATGTCGACGGAATCACGAGTACGGCAATCATGTACAAGACGCTGAAGAAGCTCGGTGCGGAAAAGGTCGCGACAAGGCTGCCGCACGGGGACGAGGGCTACGGCCTCAGCGACGACATAGTGCGCGAGATAATCGACGGAGGCTTTACGCTTCTCATCACTGTCGACAACGGAATAAGCGCAGTCGGGGAGATAAAGACCCTGCAGAGGAGCGGAGTCGACGTCATCGTACTCGACCACCACCTCGCAGGAGACGTTCTTCCTCCGGCTCTTGCCATCTTCGACCCCAAGGTCGAGGGCTCGGGCTATCCCTTCTCCGGCCTCGCGGGCTGTGCGGTTGCCGCAAAGCTCTCCTGGGCGCTTTTCTTTGCCCGCACGCCGCTCTTCAACTCATCGGTAATCCTTCTCCATGCACAGCCGGGTAACGGTACGGTGAGGGTGGATGCGGTGAGACTCGAGAATCTCGTGGAGACGGGGAGGTGTTCAGACGAGTTCCTCACGGGGGAGAAGGGCTCCCTGTACTCGTCTCCTCTTCTGCCGTTCCTCTCCTCGGGTGTTCCGATTGTCGTACTCGACAGAGATACGGAGCTCGTTCTCCTGAGAAAGGCCTTCGGAAACGGAGTCGACATATCTCTCGAGGAATTCAGACCGTCACTGGAGAGAATCATGCCCTCGGCGAGGGGAAAGAGTCTCTTCGAGCTCTCGCTTCGCTCCCGCTCTGCGCGCTACGCCGACGGCCCGAGGGAGCTTGAGACGCTCCTGAGCCTCTTCAGGAGCGTATCAATCTATTCGTTCCCGACGCTCACGAAGGAATTTGAAGAGATACAGGTACTCGAGGCCATAGGGACGATAGCGGACCTCATGCCGCTTACCGACGAGAACAGACTGATTGTGAAGAAGGGCCTGAGACTTCTCGAGAAGAGACCTCCGGAGTCGCTCTCCTCTCTGCTGTCAAAGCAGGGGCTTATCGGAAAGCCTCTTACGGCTTCGAACATATCATATAAGATAACCCCCGTCCTCAACGCCTCGGGAAGAATGGGGGAGCCCGAGACAGCGCTCGCGCTCCTTTTATCGACATCCTGCAGGGAAACCGAGGCTCTGACGGACAAACTTCTTTCTCTGAACGCTCTGCGGCAGAAGAACGAGGAGGAGGTTCTGGAGAACGTGAAGCCTCTTGCCGCTTCCTCATTCGAGAGAACGAAGGGCAGGTTCATCATAGTAGACGATTCCTCGATTCCGCGCGGCCTCACGGGCTCGATAGCGAGCAGGCTCTCGAACGAGAATGGCGTTCCCGTCATAGTTCTCGCATCCTCCGAAGGCATCGTATTCGGCTCGATGAGATGCTCGGGCGTGTGGAACGCGAAGGATTTCCTCTCGCTGTTTTCTCCTCTTCTCGAGGACTGGGGCGGCCACAGGGCCGCAGCGGGACTGAGAATGCCGGAGGAGAACAGGGAGAAGTTCATTCTGTCTGTCTATTCCTGCGTGGACGGAATGGATGACAGGAAGACAGAGGAAGAGGAGATCGAGGTAGACGCCGTTCTCACGGACGACAACTTCGAGAAGGACGTCTGGGCGTCGCTTTCGCTCTTCGAGCCATTCGGCCAGGAGAACGGGGAACTGCAGTTCTACGTCCCGAAGGCAGAGATAAGGGAGGCCTATCACGTAGGAAACAACGAGAAGTACATGCGCTTCACGCTCGAGTGCGGAGGCTACCTATGGCCCGCAGTCTGGTGGAACGCCGTGGACGGGAACGAATACAGTGTCGGAAGCACTGTTTCCTTCGTGTTCTCGCCCGAAGTGAACTGGTGGAAGGGAACGGGAAGGGAGCAGCTCTCGATAAGTGCGATAGAGAAGATCAGGTGATTTCCGGGAAGTTAAGTTGATACGCAATTTTTCAGAAAAAAATGACGCATTCCGTATTTTTTTGAATAAATAATTTGACAGTTCACAATCTTGATGGGATACTACTCTGGAATTAGCAAAAAAACTAAGGAGTTACATAAAATGGTTATTCTCATTGCAGATGCATTTGACAAATCCCTCCCCGAGAAGCTCAGCGTTTTCGGAGAAGTTACAACAGATATCGCAAGACTGGCGGAAGCCGATGTCGTCCTCATCAGAAGCAAGACGAAGGCTAACAGGGAGTACATCGACCAGGCAAAGAACATGAAGCTCATCATCCGCGGCGGCGTCGGCATGGACAACATCGACATCCCGTACTGCAAGGAGAAGGGCATCGTCGCTACGAACACACCCAAGTCTTCCGCTGTCGCAGTTGCAGAACTCGCATTCTGCCTCATGCTCAGCACACCAAACAACCTCTGCTTCTATGATTCGACGATGAAGAACGGCGAGTGGCAGAAGAAGACGAAGAGACACGAGCTCTATGGAAAGACACTCTGTCTCCTCGGAATCGGAAACATCGCAAGAAAGGTTGCAGAGAGAGCACACGCATTCGGAATGAAGGTCGTCGCTTACGACAAGTACGTCGAGAAGTCGGATTTGGCAGAGATGATGAGCCTCGAGGATGCAGTAAAGGATGCAGATTACATCTCCATGCATCTTCCTCTCACACCCGAGACGGAGAAGATGGTCAACAGGGACCTCATTGCAAAGATGACGAAGAAGCCCGTCATCATCAACACGGGACGCGGCAAGTGCATCGACGAAGCTGACGTAGCTGCTGCTCTCAACAACGGCGACATCTCCTGGTTCTGCACGGATGTCTACTCTTCCGAACCTCCTGTAGTTGCAGAGAATCCTCTCTTCGGCTGCAAGAACGTCACATTCACACCGCATGTCGGCGCAAACAGCGAGGAGAACCTCCTGAGAATCGGCGAAGAGACAATCGCTACAATCGAAAAGTACCACAAAGAAGGTCTCGTATAATAAGAGCGGGGGGAATATGGTAAAGAGAATAGACGATACCAACAAGGCCATCATAAGGCTTCTCCAGGACGGCAGAAGGCCGTACTCCGTAATCGCCGAGGAACTCGGAATAACGGAGAACACTGTAAGAAGCAGAGCCAACAAGCTGCTGGAAGACGGCGTGCTGAAGATAATGGGCATGGTCGATCCCGAGTATGTTCCCGGACTCCAGGTGATATACATGGGCATCAAGCTGTCTACGATGGAACTGGCAAAGAAAGCCGGGGAGTTCATGACTCTGCGTGGTGTCGTTTCCGTTGCCGTAGTCACCGGACGCTATGACCTGATTGTCAAGCTCGTACTGAGTGAAGACGAAGATCTCTCGCTTCTGAACTTCTTCTCGAACGAGCTCGTGAAGGTCAGCAACGTTCTCGACGTCGAGACCTACGTGGTCTACCAGTCGCATAACCTGCTTGTACCCTACATTCTGTAGCGTACAAGCCTGCATCTTTTTCCTCCCGGCTCCACCGGGAGGATTATTTATTGCCCGTATGCTCCATAATATATATAATCTTTTCAGCACCAAGAGGAAATTCTGATTATGGACAGAGATAAATTCAAAGATATAGAACCGTACTTCGACGAGGACTTCGAGAACGCAGTGAAGCGTCTTTCCTCGCAGCGCGAGTACATCGGAGCCTTCGCTCTCATGCTTTCGGGATCCGATCTCACGGCTGTGGCGTCGACTGTGAAGGATATAACGAAACGCCTGGGTGACGTACACTCCTATGACGACTTCCAGCATGTGATTACCGCCGGCTACTTCATTCCCGCGGTAATAGGGAAGACGATGACTGGCTTCACTGTTTCGGGAGGCGAAAAACTCGATCCGGAGAAGGGCTACCTCTTCATTTCGAACCACCGCGACATAATCCTCGACTGCATGCTTCTCGACTATGCACTTCTGAAAAAAGGAAAGCCCCTCTGCGAGATGGCTGTCGGCGACAATCTGATGGTTAACCAGTTCGTCGAGGACCTCTTCAGAGTCAACGGCGGAATAATCGTGAAGAGAAACCTTCCGATGAGGGAGAAGTTCCTTGCATCCCTCGAGCTCAGCGAGTACTTCGTCGGTACCGTCACCGAGCTCAACAAGTCCATCTGGGTTGCCCAGAAGAGCGGAAGAAGTAAGGACGGAATAGACTCGACTCACCCCGTAATCATCAAGATGCTCTATCTTTCGCAGCGCAACAGCGGAATAAGCTTTTCAGACCTTGTCAGAAAATGCAACATCGTTCCCGTTGCCATCAGCTATCAGTACGACCCGAACGACATCAACAAGGGCCGAGAGGAGATACAGAAGGAGCAGAACGAGGGTAAGTACGAGAAGAAGAAGTACGAGGACCTCATCAGCATGGTCAAGGGACTCAAGTGCCAGAAGGGACATGTCCACATTTCAATCGGGGATCCGATAGAGAAGGAGTGCAGCACCCCCGAGGAGGTTGCAGAGGAGATCGACAGGCAGATTCATCTCTCCTACCGCCTCTACGACACCAACTACATCGCATACGACTACATGGAGAATACAACCCGGTTCGCCTCCGAATACACTCCCTCCGACAGGGATGTCTTCCTTGCACGTTTCAACCACCTGCAGAACGACCTGAGAGCCTTCGTTCTCAATACGTATGCAAATCCCGTCAGGATGATGCTTAAGGAAAAGGAACGTGAAGAAAAGTAGAACCGTTCTCCCCATTCTGATTTTCTCTCTTCTTCTCTTCTCCTGCACGAAGGAGAGCTTCTCCCTCTCGTCCTCTTCGCTGACGAGGAACATCACCGTAATGCCGTCATCCCGCAGTGAGGAGGCGGTACTGAGGGTTGAACTTGAGGAGGAAGAGGAGAGCGGGGCCGTCTACACATTCCTTCTTGTCTCTCCCGACGGAGATCTGAGGTGGGAAGGCCGGCTCGAAAAAAGCGGTGAATACTATTACTCTCCATCTCTCTCAATAACTCCCGGGGCATCCTTCGAGGAAGGTGAGTACTCCATCTACGTCTATTCAAGCCTCGGTACTACCGTCGACGGAAAGGTTACGATTGCGAAGGAGGAGGGGAATTATACCTGGGAGAATGCATCGCTTAAGGACAGCGCCTCTGTTGTCTTCTACGACAGGGAGGAGTTCGTCACGTCCACCCTTCCGGATGCGGACTATGCCGTCATCACATACCGCGACAGATATTCCAACAGCATAACTCTCAGAGTGGAATTCAATCTTTAGGATATGAAGCGGGAATTCCCCTGAGCTTCGTTTGCCGGGCAGTTCACGTGCGTCCGACCATCTTCATGAGGTTTTCCTTCGTGAGTTTTATGAGAAACGTTCTTCCGTGCGGGCAGCAGGGCTCCTCCATCTCGAAGACCTTCCTGAGTATTTCCTCCGCACTGTATCTGTCGACTTCGTCTCCCTGCTTTATTGCGGCTCTGCAGGCCATTGTCGCAAAGAGTTCCTCCTCGAGTTCATGCTCATCCGACTTCGCCGAAAGTACGAACCGGGTTATACTGTCCTCTATTCCCCTGCATACGGCGGGGAGGGCGTCTATCTCCCATTCTCCGTCTCCCGTCCGGGAGAGCATGATGCCGAGTTTCGTGTAGATGTGGCAGTGTGACGAGAGGTAGCTGTCGGTAATACCGTCGACTTCAAGCCTGATGGGAACAAGAAGGTTCTGGAGAGTCTTCTGGCTCACGATTTCATCGTAGAGAATCCTCTCGTGCGCCGCATGCTGGTCAACGAGGTACAACTCGTCTCCCTTCTCGCAGATCAGGAACAGTCTGAATGCCTGGCCGACGTATCTTATCGCGCTGTCGTCCTTCGTCTGCTTTCCGGCTTCCTCAGTCTTCTTTCTTTCTTCGTTCTCGCGCGCCGCCCTGAGTTCCTTTGCCTTCTCAAGCCAGGAATCGTCCTTTGGTTTGTAGGCGCTTATGCGCTCCGAGAGATGGTCGTTCTCGTTCCTTCCCGCTTCCTCGATGATCCTCCTGTAGAGATTCTCTCCTCTTTCGTCACCGGAAGCGAATGAGACGGATGGAACCTCGTCTCCGCTCTTTTTCTCCGGAGTCTTACCGAAGGACTGTGTCTTTTCACCGTTCTCGAAGCGCTCTGCACCCTCGAAGAGGTAGAACTGATTCGCGCTCTTTATTTCGGGAATCCTTCTCTCGATTCCCTTCTTCAGCATTGAAGATACCGTGTGATGCACTTCCGCGAGATTGCGGATCTTGACCTCCCTCTTCGCGGGATGGATGTTGAAGTCAACAAGTTCGGGAGCGTCCGAAATGAACACTGCGGCATAGGGGTAGCTTCCTCCGGGGAGGAGTTCACCGTAGCCGTAGGTCACGGCCTGGACTATCGAGTATTCCTCTACAGGGCGTGAGTTGACATATACTCTGATTTCCTTCCTGTCTGAGCGTCTCCAGGCACTTGCAGTTGCGACGATCCTTACAGTGTAGTCGTCACAGACTTCCTCGAGAAAGCATACGTCGGCATCGGGAATGGAGTAGTCCCGCCAGAGCATCATGACACGCTCCTTCAGCGTCTGTCCCTTCGGCCACCTGAGTTTCACGGCTCCGTCCATCGTCAGGGTGAACCCCACATCCGGGAATGCCAGCGCCTTCGAGACAAGGAGGTTCCTGCAGAGATTTCCCTCTGTGCTGCTGCGCTTGAGAAAGCTCCTCCTTGCCGGAATGTCGTAGAAGAGGTTCTCCATGCTGACTTCAGTACCATTCTCCGGACCGGAAGAGAGAATCTCCTTTCTCTCTCCGTTGTCTATCGTGAGTGTGGATTTCACGCCCGAAGCACCGTCGCACGTTGAAATCGTCAGCTCAGATACCGCAGCAATGGAGTAGAGTGCTTCGCCGCGGAAGCCCATCGTCCGTATGGAATAGAGATCGTCTTCCGTCTTTATCTTGCTTGTTGCGTGAGGTGAGGCGATTACGGCGATGTCATCCCTCGTTATTCCGCTTCCCCAGTCTCTGACCTTTATCCTGTCGATTCCGCCGCCGTCGACTGTGACTGCGATTTCCTCTGTCGAAGCATCGAGGGCGTTGTCGAGAAGCTCACGCAGTACCGCCTGGGGTCTGTCCACGACCTCTCCTGCTGCAATACGGGAACTCAGACGGGGCGGAAGGAGATTGATTCTTCCCATCAGAGCCCGCTTCCGTCGTCTATGTCGACGAGTGTCTGTGTAACTGTCATGGTTGTTGAGCGCGTGATCTGAGGCTCTTCCGGAACGGCGCTTTCCGTGACGTCGCTGAATACCGGCTCTCCGGGAACGTTGATTACAATCACCTCCGTCATTCTCTTCGTTCTGTCGGGGGATGTGAAGGTATCCTTCATGTAGTCGAAGCCTTCTTCCGCCTCAACCTCAGTCCTCTTCCCCCTCAGAAGGTCGAGTACGGTTATGCTGACGGGAGAGAAGTTGTAGACCTTCTCATCCGTGTCCGTGCTCGTTACATATATTTCGCCTTCAATCGTCTCGTCGATGTAGGAAACGGGAGTGTAGACTGCAACCGCGGCAGGCTCAGTAGTCATTACCGTCATCTCTCCGTAGACGAGGTAGATTACCGTCTTCCCGTCCTTCCCGCTGAGTGTGATGAGTGAATTCTCTCCCGCTCTGACGATTACTTCCGGGCTTTCGGCTTCCGCCTCCCCGTTCGTCGTGTAGAGCGCGACGGACTTTCTGGCAGTGTCGACTGAGGACGATGTTATGTTTATTCCTCCCTTACCCGTGAGAGTGTAATCTCCCCTGAACGTGAAGGAGGATGCCGGGAGTGAAATGATTGTGAAAAGAATGGTGATGAGGGTAAATAACTTCTTCATTGCTGAGTCCTGGGGGGATTTTATCATTTACGCTCTTCAGATTCTACCGCCCTGTCCCTGATGGCGGAGAAATCGTGTGCGGCGTAGATGTGCTCACGGGTAAGCCTGTCGATGTGGCAGAGTGAGGAGACTATCGGCTTGAGAGATGAGCGGATGTTCGTCTGATCGTAGGGACATACGGGCTTTACGACGGGGATGTCGTAACTCTCCCTTATTCTCTTCGTTACATTCTCCTTCGTCTCTATGAGAGGACGGATGATCTCGATCTTCCCGTCGAAGAAGTCCATCTTCGGCTTCATCGTCGAAAAGTCGGCGCGGAAGCAGAGATTCATGAGCGTCGTCTCCACGAGGTCGTCAAGATGATGGCCGAGGGCTATTCTTCTCTCTCCGTGCTCCCGGGCCCACGAGAAGAGGATGCGGCGTCTGTTGCGGGCGCAGAGATAGCAGTTGAAGTCGTCCCTGAATGACTCCGGGTACTGCTGCTCGGTAAGTACTGTGAGGGGAATCGAGAGAGCGTCGAAGTACTCCCTTATCCTTTCGAGAGCTTCGTTTCCGACGGGGTGTTCAACCCAGTCTATCATGACGCCCTCCATGTCGTAGCGGTCCTTTATCCACTTGCGTCTCAGGGCGAGAGCCAGAGCGAGGGACAGAGAGTCCTTTCCCCCCGAGGCGCCGATGAGGATCTTCTCGCCCGGAGCTATCATGGAGTATTCGTTGATGGTCTTTCCCACCCCCTTGATGAATCTCATCATCCACGGGGGGATGTCACCCTCAAGGAGCGAGCGGTAGGAAATCTTTCCCTCTGTCATTTCTCCTCTCTCCTCAGTGCTTCCTCTGCGTCATCAGGATCGACATAGGAGGGAAGGTAAAGTGCTGCCTTCCTCAGCTTTCTCTGGAACATTCTGGACACCTCTCCGGTGAAGACCATGTCGTCTTCGTTCATTTCCCTGCATTCGCCGTTTCTGTCGACGACGGGAATGTGGCTCTCGAAGTTGATGGGCTCGGGTATGTCAATTATGACTTCGTACTCGGGAAGCGCCGGATAGAGCCTCTTCAGACTGCGGTGGATTCTTCTCTCCATGAGCTCCCTCTCGTCCATCTTCTTCGCTCTTTCCTCTATCGTTCCGCCGTCACTGTATTCCTTCACGGCCTTCCTTTCCAGAAGCTCGTTGTGCTCGACCATGTCCACGAGAATGAGAGCGGGTGTTTTGTCGATGCGGCTGAGGCACATCGTGTTGAATTCGTTGTCGTCGAGGTAGTACAGGTCGTCGTATTTTATCGTTCCGTCGAGAAGGGCGCAGGTGAGGGCTTTTTTTATCATGCAGGTGGCGGCTCTGACACCCTTGTGCCAGTAGAGAGAGCGGTACATCATGTACTTCGAGAAGAGTATCTGTTCAACTGATGCCAGGGCCTCGTGTTCGATTGCGAGACGCCCGTCGGAGAGAGCGAGGGAGGAGATTATAAAATCCGTATCCTGCTTTCCGTACGTGAGACCGCTGAAGTACGCGTCACGCGAGAGGTAGTCGAGCTTGTCGGGGTCCAGTGTTCCCGAGAGTATGCTTCTGTAGAGTATTGTCTCCTCGTCTCCCGTGAGCTGGTCCTTGTCGATTACTGCGGCCACAGTCTCCGGCACCGCCCCGGCGGCAGTGACGGCGGCATTGAGGGACGGGTGGTTGAGAATCATGTCCGCCGCGATTTCCTCGTGCTCGCGGACTGCAAGTTCCTTGAGTGAGTGCGCATACGGGAAGTGCCCGATGTCATGCAGAAGGCATGCGACGAGGAAGCTCATGATTCCCTTCTCCGTGAAGGGAAGTTCGTCTGCCTTGCGCGAGAGCGAGAGAAGTATCTCGCGCCCCAGGTGATAGACACCGATTGAGTGACTCAGCCTTGTGTGGACCGCTCCCGGGTAGATGTGGTAGCTCGGACCGTTCTGCCGGATCCGGGCAAGCTTCTGCACGTCCCTCTCCTCGAGGAGGTCCTTTATCTCCTTCGTCATCGCGACCGACTGCCAGAGCGGATCCTTCACGAAGTGCGTGAAGCCCCTGTTGAGTATGTTTTCTGCTTCGTTTCTGTTCATTGCCGTAACAGTCTACCACACGAAAGCGGTTTTCCGGTATACTGCCGTCATGAAAAGGGCTCTGGTACTGATTCTTCTTCTCTCTGTTCTGTTTTCCGTCCACGCTTCCGTTGCTCCCGTCAGCGCCTCGATCGGCACCGTCGCCGTTGAAATAAGGAAGGGCAGCAGCGAGGAGCTCGTCTGGAAGGCAGCGGGGGAGGAATACAGCGACGGGTGGCTTGAAAAGTACGCCGTATCTCCGCTCTCGTTCGCCCTTGCGTATTCGGATGAACTTTCGTCCCTTCTTCCGCTTTCGGATTACCTTGTATCGACAGAAGACGGCGGGGAAGTGAAGGTGCTCGACAGAGCGTCGGGAAAAGTCATCACGTTCATAATAAAAGAGGGCGGTATCGCCGCCCTCAGTGTTGAATAGAAAAGTCTACTTCGTAAGTTCCTCGAGTCTTGTGAGGAGTGAGTCGAAGTACTCGGCTGTAGCCCTGACTGCGTCGCTTTTCGACATGTCGACGCCTGCGACCTTCAGAGCCTCGATGGGGTATCTTGAACCGCCGGACTTCAGGAACGTCAGATAGTCGTTCTTCTCCTTCTCGCCGCCGTCCAGTACACGCTTTGAAAGCGCAATCGATGCTGCGATTCCGGTCGCGTACTTGTAGACGTAGAATGCGTTGTAGAAGTGCGGGATCCTGAGTCCCTCCATGTCCGAACATTCCTCGAATTCGACCCTGTCTCCGAAGTATGCTTCGAGAAGCGAGCGGTAGGTCTTTCTCATGTAGTCGATTGTGACGGGTGTTCCGCTCTCCGCAGCTTCGTGAAGCAGCAGTTCGTACTCCGCGAACATCGTCTGGCGGAAGAATGTGGCGACGATGTCCTCGAGCTTCTTCGAAATCAGGTATGCTTCCTCTTCCTTTGTCTTCACGTTCTTCATGAGGTATGCCGACAGGAGGTTCTCGTTGAAGGTCGATGCGACCTCCGCCTCGAAGATGGTGTAGTCGTAGCACGGGAACGGGTTGTTGTGTGACGAGAAGTATGAGTGCATCGAGTGTCCGCCCTCGTGGATGAGAGTGAAGACGCTGTCGAGTACCGACTCCTCGAAGGATGTGAGGATGTAGGGGTTGCCGACAAAGCCGCCGGATGAGAAGGCTCCGCTTCTCTTTCCCCTGTTCTCGTATCTGTCGACCCATCTGTCGGTGGTGAGACCCTTCACGAGTATTTCCGAATAGTCTTCTCCGAGGGGCTTTACGGCCTCCCTTATGAGAGCCACGGCCTCGTCATAGGTGTGACGGCTGTTGCATTCGGGAACCATTGCGGTATACACATCGTAGTGCTGTATTTTATCCTTTCCCATGAGCTTCGCCCTGAGTGCATAGTAGCGGTGGAGAACCGGGAATGCCGCGTGGACGTTCTCGATGAGGGAGGTGTAGACACTCTTGTCTACATTGTCCGGGTAGAGAGCGCACTCGAGTGACGAATTGTAGCCGCGTGCACGTGCGACGAAGATGTCGTTCTTGATCGAGCCCTCGTAGATTCTTGCAAGTACATGCTGATGCTTCTCGTACTCGGCATAGAGCTTTTCATAGGCTTCCTTTCTCACGCTTTCGTCACTGCTTCTGATGAACTTCGAGAATGTGGAGTGTGTGAGCTTCTCGCCCTTTACTTCACCGAAGTCGAAGTCGATGTTGTTCGCATCCCCGAATGCCTGCTGGTAGCCGGAGCGGTTGGCGGAGAAGAGACTCATTATTCTCTCCTCCCTGTCGGAGAGCACGTGGGCCTTCATCCTCAGTGCCTTGTGGATGTAGATTCTGTAGTCCCTGTTCCTGTCTTCGGAAAGATACTTTTCGATGAGAGCCGTGTCGGCAGCCATCAGCTCGGGGCTGAACCAGCTCTCCGCTTCGCTGATCTTCGCAGCCATCATGTCGGCCTTTCCTGCATCTTCCATGACTTCCCTGTTTGTGGAATCGGCACTGTAGTTGAGGTACGCCCAGTGGAGCGTCGTCTCTGCATCCTTCTCGAAGGAGAAGAGATTCTCGAGAGCGTTGTGGAACGAGTCGGAGGACTCTGTGAGTCTTCCCCTGTACTCGCTCAGTTCGCCGATTCTCCCTTCGAGTGCCTTCAGTTTCTCCTCATAGTCCCTTCTGTCCCTGCAGAGTGCGCTGAGGTCCCATGTGTCCTGTGTCTTCTGGTCTTTTCTTTCTATCATCTTTCAAGTTCCTTTTCGATTAAAGTCTTCATGATGCGTGCAGCCCTGCCGCGGTGTGAGTATCTGTCCTTCTCGCCTTCGGGAAGCTCCGCAACGATTCTTCCCGCCTCGTTGTTGTAGAAGACGGGGTCGTAGCCGAAGCCGCCTTTACCCTCTGACGGTTCAAGGGCAATCGAGCCTTCGCTTGTCTCCTGTATAACATATATGCGGGTGGGGGAGAGATAGAGACAGATGGCGCATACGAATTCCGCCCTTCGGTCCGTGATTCCTTCCATGTTCCTTAAAAGGAGCATGTACTTCTCCTCGGCGCTGAGCTTTCTTCCTTCTTCTTCCTCGCCGTAGCGTGCCGTGTGGATTCCCGGCTTCCCGCCGAGTGCGTCGACGCACAGTCCCGAGTCGTCCGCAAGGACGGGAGCGTGGACTATGTCATACAGGGCCTTCGCCTTTATGACTGCGTTGTCGATGAATGTGGAACCGTTTTCGTCGGGGTCGAAGAATATTCCCTCTTCTTTCGGCAGTGTGAGTTCGAAGCCCCCGAGGAGTCTCGACATCTCCGTTTTCTTGTGGTCGTTGCCGGATGCAAAATAAAGCTTCAAGATTAGCCTCCGGCCTTAATATAATCTCAAAGGGCCCCTTTTAACTAGATGGAAAAGGCGGAGGAAATCTTCTCAAGCTCGATTTTGACCTTTCTTATCGCCATGGTCACTGTCGTACGGGACATGTCGAGTGCCTCGGCTATGTCGGCGTGGACGATGCCGCGCATGGAGCGCCGGGCGTCGTTCATTCTGTTGCGGTGGCATCTCACATGGGCCTGATAGTTCTCCCTGAGAACGCTGTACTCCTCGTCGCTCCGGGCCGAATACATGCTGTTCTTCAGCTTCGCCATGAGCCTCCAGTGCATTGCGGCAAGCTCGAGGTTCTTCTGACGCGCGGGGTAGTTGCGGCGGATTATCTCCTCCTTGAGGTAAAAGAGGCGTGTGAACGCCGTGTCGTCGACCTGGAAGACGCGGGCGAGGTTCTCGGCCTCGAGTGCGCATTCCGCCTGGGGCATCGAGAGAATGAAGAAGAGAAAGTTGCGTCTGAAGTAGCTCTTGGAGAGCTTATCCATGAGCAGTCTCTCCTTCTCGCTCTGCGGCCTGCACTCCAGACGGTCCCTGTTGGAGACTATGTACTTCACGAGGGTGGGCATGTCCATCCAGAGAAAGCGGTTCGGACGGTAGAAGATGACGGGCTCGTTCTCCTCCGTCTCCTCAGGTTCGAGAAGGTCCGATTCGTCGATCGTGTACCATGCGGGGCATTCCCGCATGTACTCCTTCTCGATGTATCTCGGCTGCATCTCCTTCGCTCTGACACGGCGGATGCGGTAGACGCATACCTGTCTTATGTAGTGATTGAAGGTCCGGGTGGTTATGCGGTAGCACTCGATTATCCTGTCGAGGTCCTCGTAGATGTCAAGGAAGATCGCCGAGATCAGATCCTCGGTTATCATGAGCTTCTCGCGGCATATCCTGTAGACAAGGAGCTTCGTCCTCTCCCTTATGAACTCCCAGTCACTTCCCTTTCTGTGTTCCTTATCCGTTCTGTTGTACTCCGCAACAAAGTCGGAAAACCATTCATCCTCCGTCTTCGACAGTATGTCCATCCCCATCTTTCTTCCTTCCTCCCTTTTACAGGTAAAGTTCTCAATACAATTACTGTGCCAGTCATACACGGAAGTACGGTTTTGTCATACTTGAGAGCGGAAAATTCAATATATGTAAAGTTTGTGTCAATTTTGATTTATTGCGATTGCCTTAAAGAATTATAAAGACTTACCATGCGTGCGGAGGAAACGATGCTGGACAACAGAAAGAGACTGTCGATTGCGCTTGTGCTCAATCTTCTTACAGCGGTGTTTGAGCTTTACGCAGTTTTCATGAACTTTATTGTCGGAAAGACGCATTTTGATTTTTCCCTCCTTCAGTTCTACACCCACCTCAGCAACATCCTAATGCTCGTTTCGTCGCTTGCTGCGACGATGGAAATAACGAAGGAGCTCTGCGGAGCCGTGAGGAGAACGCACAGGGGAGTGAGGATGCTCAACTACATGGCTGTGTGCTCACTCATTCTCACGTTCCTTGTCGTCGTCCTTGTCCTTGCTCCGATGGAAGGGAAGGAGAGGGCGAAGTTCCTCATCTTCGGAAAAACGAACATCTTCGAGCACATAATATGTCCCCTGACGGCATTTGTGACCTTCGTCTTCTTCGGTGACTTCTGCGACATCAGTAACCGGTGTGCGCTGACGGCAGTCATTCCGACTCTGATCTATGCTGTCGTAATGGCCGTTCTCAACATCCTCGGCGTCGTGGACGGACCCTATCCTTTTTTAAGGGTGAGGGAGCAGGGAATTCTGCTTTCCGCTTTCTGGTTCATGATTATCATCGGGGCCGCATTCGTGATAGCAGAGCTTCTTTTATGGCTGACGCGGCGCTACAACGTGTCCAGGGAATTTTTAAAGTGAAAAAATAATTTGCCGTAAGAAAAAGGCTGTCGTATTATTCTCACTAAGGGTGGTATGAAATTGGTAAGGGAAAAGAACAGGCTTACTATTGCTCTGATTATCAATCTCCTCGTGGTGTTCTTCGAGTCGATTGCGCTCTTTCAGACCTTCATAACAAAGGAAGGCGGATTCAACTATTCACTCTTCCAGTACTATACGCACTACAGCAACTTCTTCGCATTTCTTGCGTGTCTCTATGTCTCCCTCGAGATTTCGAAGGAGCTCACGGGGGCCGTAAGGAGAACCTCGTATATATCGCGTCTCTTCAGATTCATCGCCGTGTGCATGATGATGCTGACATTCTTCACAGTACTGTTCGTCCTCATTCCGATGGCGGGGTGGAGCAGGTGGAGAAGATACATCATCGAGGACAACTTCATCTTCGAGCATGTTCTCTGTCCCGTTCTCTGTTTCGTGTCATTCGCATTCTTCGGAGACTACAGGGACTTCGGAAAGAAGGAGGCTCTTTTCTCCGTCATTCCGACAGCACTCTATGCGATAATCCTCACTGTCCTCAACGTTCTCAACATCGTTGACGGCCCCTTCAGATTCCTCCGTGTCCACGAGCAGAGCATTCTCGTCTCCGTCATGTGGTTTGTCGTTCTCGTCGGAGGCTCCTACCTCATTGCAGCCGCTCTTCTCTGGATACAGAAGAAGATACACGTAAGTGAGATAAGGGAGAGGTAAAGAGACTATCCGGACAATGAAGAACGACCCGCGGAAACGGGTCGTTTATTGCACATGAATCCTGCTTTACCTGAGTTCGATGAGTCTGCTGTTGTCTCCGAGGACCTTCGGCTCGATTCCCTTCGTGACGCATTCCTCGTCTACGACGACTTCCCTTACGCCGGGAACGGAGGGAATGGAGTAGGAGATGTCCATCATGAGGTTCTCGACTATGCTTCTGAGACCTCTTGCTCCGGTCTTCTGCTCGAATGACTTCTTCGCAATCGCCTTCACGGCGTCTGGGGTGAACGTCAGCTTTATGCCGTCGAGCGCAAACGATGTCGTGTACTGCCTGATAATCGAATTCCTGGGCTCGGTGAGGATTCTCACGAGGTCTTCTTCCTTGAGGTTCTCCAGCGATACGTGGATGGGGAGACGACCGATGAATTCGGGAATGAGACCGAACTTCACGAGGTCATCCGGATGCAGGAGCTTGAAGAGCTCTCCGAGGTCCTTCTCCTCGTTCTCCTCGACCTTTGCACCGAAGCCCATTGAGGACACGGCGGTTCTCTTCTCGATTACCTTGTCCAGTCCCACGAATGCGCCTCCGCAGATGAAGAGGATGTTCGAGGTATCAATCTTGAGCATTTCCTGATTGGGGTGCTTTCTTCCGCCCTGGGGAGGAACGGATGCGCTTGTTCCCTCGATTATCTTCAACAGTGCCTGCTGTACGCCTTCTCCCGAGACATCACGGGTGATGGAGACGTTCTCTCCCTTCTTCGCGATCTTGTCGATTTCATCGATGAAGACGATTCCCTTCTCTGCTTTGGAGATATCGTAATCGGCGGCTTCGATGAGCTTGAGAAGGATGTTCTCGACATCCTCTCCGACATAGCCCGCTTCAGTGAGCGTCGTGGCGTCTGCAATTGCAAACGGGACATTGAGCTTCTTTGCAAGCGTTCTTGCAAGGAGCGTCTTACCCGTTCCTGTGGGGCCGATTATGAGGATGTTGGACTTGTCGATTTCGACTCCGCTGTCCTTTATCTTCTCGGCGTATTTGATTCTCTTGTAGTGGTTGTAGACGGCAACTGAGAGTACCTTCTTCGCTTCGTCCTGACCGATTACGTATTCGTCGAGGTATGCCTTGATTTCCGACGGGGTCGGGATGTCGAGATTCTCGAATTCGTTCGTTCCCTCTGCGGTCTTCTGCTTCTTTATTATGTCGTTGCAGGTTCCGACGCATTCCTCGCAGATGGCAATTCCGGGACCCGTGACAGCCCTTACGGATCCGTCGAGCGGACGGCCGCAGAATGAACAGTATTTTACGTTTCTAGCCATTCTTCTTCATCACCTTGTCGACTATGCCGTATTCGAGGGCCTCTGCGGCGCTCATGTAGCAGTCGCGGAGTATGTCGGTCGAGACCTCGTCAACGCTCTTTCCCGTATGGGAAGCGAGAATGGAGGTTGTGAGGTCCTTTATTCTCTGGAGTTCCCTGTTCGTGACTATGATGTCGCTTGCCTGTCCTTCGGCTCCGCCGGAGGGCTGATGAATCATGACACGTGCGGAAGGGAGGATGAACCTGTTGTTCTCTGCACCTCCCGCAAGGATGATTGCCGCCATCGAACATGCCTGACCTATGCAGATGGTTCTGACGGGGCATGCGATGTACTGCATCGTGTCATAGATTGCGAGTCCTGCCGTCACGCTTCCGCCGGGGGAGTTGATGTAGAGATTGATGTCCTTCTTCGGATTCTCGCTCTCCAGGAACAGAAGTTGCGCCACGACGAGATCGGCCATCTGGTCGTTGATTTCGCCGTCGACGAAGATGATTCTGTCCTTCAGAAGGCGTGAGAAGATATCATAGGTACGTTCCCCGGTGCCCGTCTGCTCGAGGACATAGGGAACGTATGTGTTCATTTTCGGTTTGCTCAAAAGATTACTCCTCGTCCTTCTTTGCTGCAGCCTTGAATGTGTTGTTCTCGAGGAGGAACGGTACGACCTTCTCGTACTTTATCTCGTCCCTGAGATACTTCTTGTAGCTTTCCTTCTGTTCGTCGCTGAGCTGTGAAAGGTAGTCCTTTCCCTTCTCCTCGATTTCGGCATCGGTTATCTCGAAGTCCTCCCTGTCGGCTATTTCGGAGAGTACGAGCTCTCTCTTTGCATCCAAAGCGGATTCCTCGCTCCACATGGAGGTGTAGCTGTCCTTCTGGATGCTGCCCTTGAACATCTTGAGGAAGTTCTCCTCTCCTCCGAACTGGCTTGTGAGGTTGTCCCACTTGTTGTTGTTGATCATTTCGATCATCGATGCGGGGACTGTGATGGAGACGTTCTTGAGCAGCGCGTCGATGACAGCCTGCTCCTTTGCGTTCTTCCTGGACTCCTCGACCTTCTTCTCGAGGTCGTTTCTGACACCCTTCTTCAGATCATCGACCGTCTTGTATTCGCTCTTGACGTCCTGTGCAAAATCGTCGTCGACTTCGGGAAGCTCTCTCTTCTTGAGCTTTGTAAGTGTGAGTTCAATCTTGTATGAGTGGCCCTTGAATTCATCTTCGGGTGCATCCTCTGCGTCGGCAGCGTACGTTCTCTCGACTGTCTTCTTCTCACCCGTGCTCATGCCGACGATGTCTTCGTCGAGCCTGAATGCGTTGTTTGTCTTACCGAGAGTGAGGGAGAATTCCTTTCTCGAGAAGTCTCCGTCTATGCCGCCATCCTCGTCGACGACATCGTAGTCGACTGTTGCGATATCACCCGTTTCGGCGGGTGTAGACTTGTTGACGACGATTGCGTTCTGGTCTCTGAGACGCTCGATTTCGTCTTCAACATCCTTGTCTGTGACTTCCTTATCCTCGTATTCGACTTCAAGGCCCTTGTACTGGGGAAGCTCGAATTCCGGCTTGATGTCATATTTTACTGTAAATGTGACGTCCGTGTCCTTCTTGAAGGGGAGAAGGCCCTCTTCTTCCTGGAGTTCGGGAACACAGTAGGGGAGCGGCTGCTCCTTCTCGTCGAGAGTGGGGATTGTTGCCTTGAGGTTCTCCTCCATGACGTCGAATGTGACTTCGTTTCTGATCTGGTCTCCGAACTTTCTCTCGAGTACGGATGCGGGTACGTGGCCCTTTCTGAAGCCCGGAAGCTCTACTTCCCTGACATACTTGCCGAGTTTCTCGGTATATGCCTTTTCGATTGATGCTGCATCGACAGTGAGTGTAAGCGATGCCTGGCTGTTCTCAAGCTTTTCAAATTTCTTTTCAGTTACCATTTTTACTGGGACTCCCTTGCATATTTCTTATTACGCGCCATAAGCCGTATCACTATATACGTTTTGAATTTTTTTGTACATAAGCCGTTTCTTCCAAAAAATAATCACAAATCATCCGCCCGGAAAGGTGGAGAATGGAACTTTCATCTTTTTCCTCACTTCAGAGGGAGGCCGCTCTTCCCTGTTTCCATCTTAGACCATAAAAAAGTGAAAAATCTCATCAACTAGGACACAATCTGACCTAGTGGGGGTGCCATACTCTTACCGGAAGGCAGGAAAATGGAAGCTAACGAGATACACACCAGAGCGGAAATCAGCAGTCACAGCAGAAAGGAGGCATCGCGCTTCATAAGGGAGATGGAACCCCTCATCAGGTCAGTCTCGTCGCGTTATTCGGAGAAGCCGTCATTCTCTCCCTTCAGGGACGACATATTCACGGCGGCGGAGGAGGGAATGTACAAGGCCCTCGGAAGCTTCGATTTCTCCCGCCGCGGCTTCGTACAGTATGCGAGAAAGGCTATGGAGATGGAGATAAGGCTCTTTCTCAGTAACGAAACGAGGATGATAAGACTTCCCAGATACATAACCCAGGCGCAGAGGAAGATCGATGCAGCGAGAAAGGAGAGCGGCAGTCCCTCTGAAATCATGGACAGGGCCGGTATAAAATCGGAGAAGACCTACAGGGGGATAACGGAGGCTGTGAAGTATTCGTCGGTTTCATCACTCGACAGAACTGTGGCGGATTCCGATACGCCTCTCTCCTTTTTCTTTCCCTCGGAGGAAAACGTCGAGGACGAAGTGATGGAGAGGATCGGGAGCGAGGAAATAAGAAGGGCTCTTTCGGCTCTCTCGCCTTCGGACAGATTCATCATCTCATCGACTTTCGGACTGGGAGGAGTGAAGAAGAGGAAGAGCAGCGAGATTGCGGGAATACTCTCTGTTACGAGCACCACAGTGAACAACCGCAGAAGAAAGGCTCTCGAGAGCATGAGAGGTGCTCTTCTTCCTTTGGTGACATAAGGCCGTCTTTGAAGTACTATGTAAGCGTGAAAAGGTATTTATGCATCCTCCTTTCAGTAATGCTTCTTCTCGCCTCGTGTTCGACACTCGCGGGCGGTACGGAGAACGGCGAGGAGAAGACTGCAGTCATGACACTCGTCTCGGACTGTCTTCTCGCTCTTCCCTCCGACCCTGTGACGGCGGATGACCTTCTGTCCGCACTTCCGGAGAGCTACACATCCTACGGGGAATACCTTCCCTCCTACAGTGCGATAACCTCGAGGTACCTCAATGCCGCCGCTGACGTAGTGAATGCATCGTTCTCCGAGTCATTCTTCTCCGACATAGTCACCGCTTCAGGCGATGTACTCTCGGACAGTCCTTCCCGCTACATCTCGGGTGAGGCAGTAATCCCCGACATCGAGAAGGAGACGAGGGACAGCATTAGAACTCTTCTTGAAGAATACTTCAGTGAGCACTCCGACGAGCTCGATGAAGCCTTCAGTGAAAGCCGTACATACTTCAGTATGGTGAAACGCTCCTATTCGTCGCTTTCGATTATCGGAGGGGAGATAGTCCTTCCGGATGCGGAGATGATCAGCGTCTCCTCCCTTGTGGACATAACCCTCGACAGGTTCTATTCTCTGCTCTCCGGAACGGAGACTGAGCTGAGAAACAATCCACTCTACGGAGACTCCGTCTACCGTCTCTTCTGGAGCAGCAGGTAAAGTATGGAAGAAGATCTCTTTTCATCAGCTCCCGTCACGTCAGGCGAACCGCTTGCCTCGAGAATGAGACCCCGTAATCTCTCCGAGTACATCGGGCAGGACCATATCCTGGGGCCCGGCAGGCTCCTGAGGCGTGCAATCCAGATGGATCAGCTTTCATCCATCATCTTCTACGGACCTCCGGGCGTGGGAAAGACGACGCTTGCGAAAGTCATAGCGAATACGACGAAGAGCCACTTCTCGTCGCTCAACGCCGTTCTCTCCGGCGTCAAGGAGCTCAGAGACGAGATAACCGCCGCAAAGAGCAGACGCGACCACTACGGAATGAGGACGATTCTTTTCATAGACGAGGTCCACCGCTGGAACAGGAGCCAGCAGGATGCGCTTCTGCCGTGGGTCGAGAACGGGACGTTCATACTTATCGGTGCGACGACCGAGAATCCCTTCTTCGAGGTCAACAGGGCTCTCGTGTCCCGTTCGCGTGTCTTCCAGCTCAGGAGCCTCGACGAGAAGGACCTCACCGCAATAGCACACCAGGCACTCTCGGACAGGGAACGCGGCTACGGAAAGTACAGGGTCGTCTTCGAGGAAGGTGCTCTCGAACACCTTGTCTCCGTTGCGTCGGGAGACGCAAGAAGTCTCCTGAATGCCCTCGAACTTGCTGTCGAGACGACAGGTGACCACTTTCCTCCGGAGGAGGGAAGCGAGATATATATTTCAAAGGAGACTGCCGAGGAGTCGATACAGCGCAAGGTCGTTCTCTACGACAAGGAGGGTGACTATCACTTCGACGTCATAAGCGCCTTCATCAAGTCCGTTCGCGGCTCTGATCCCGATGCCGCCCTCTACTGGATGGCCAGGATGGTGAGCGCGGGCGAGGATCCCCGGTTCATATTCCGCCGTATGCTCATAAGTGCCACGGAGGATGTGGGACTTGCAGACCCCAATGCCGTTGTCGTCGTCGAGGCCGATGCCGCCGCATTCGACCGCATAGGACTTCCGGAGGGCAGATTCCATCTTGCCCATGCCGCGCTGTATCTTGCGACATGTCCCAAGTCCAATTCGACGCTGGGCTTCTTCGATGCCCTGAAGGAAGTCGAGGAGGAGAAGAGCAGGGAGGTGCCGAACCACCTCCGCGACGACTCGAGGGATGCCGTGGCATTCGGACACGGGGAAGGATATCTGTATCCTCATTCGTACACGGGACACTGGGTTGCACAGCAGTATCTGCCGTCGGGACTCCAGGGGCGCGTGTACTACAAGCCGGGGACTCTCGGCTACGAGGGGGAGATAAGAAACGACGTAATGAGACGGAGGGAAGCGCAGCTCGAGGCCTCCAGTGACGATTTCTTCCTCGAGAACTATACCTTCACTCCCGATACCTCGAAACGCGAGAAGTGGATAAGCCGCGCTCTGTCCGGCAGGTCGAAGATGCTTTTATCCCTTACAGATGAACTCTACTCGGGCCTCGAACTGAGACGCCACGAGAACGTCCTTGTACTCAATGCCTCGAACGGTCTGCTGCTTTATCCCCTGATGAGGAAGAATCCGGAGGGGGAGAGCATAGCAGTAGTACAGAATCAGAGTCAGAAGGAAGTCATCGAACACTTCTCGGGTGAGATGGAGGAACTTCTGAGGCCCGTTGTCATGGTCTCGTCTCCGCTTGCCGCCTTCTCCGGAATCGAGGATGCAATCCGCTTCGGAGCGGTGGCGGGCCGCAGCATACTCTCGCGTCTGGGGGAGGACCGTGTAATTCTGGGCTTCATAAAGGCCCATCTCGAGGACGACGGCGAGATGGCACTCATGGAGACGATTCCGTCTCTCTCCTCACGCCTTTCCGACTACGCCGACGGAGATCTGAAGGCTTCCCTCATCAAGGCCGAAGAAGATATCTATTCTACGTCCAACCCGCTATTCTCCTGGGGAGAGGAGGATCTCGAGAAGACGGTAAGGGAATACTTCCCCGCATCTTCCTTCATATATAAGGAGTGCAGAGAGGATAGACATATATCGAAGGAGAATGCCGAAGCCTGGTATGAGAAGACCTATTCA